>CAYLLU010000031.1:0-24964 GCA_964384845.1 uncultured Dehalococcoidia bacterium | reverse complement strand
AGTCGATTTGGCGTTGCGGGAAGTGATAGACAAGATTTCGGATTGTTTCTATACACAGTCGCTTGAGATTGGCTACATTCTTGTCGGTGATACGCCTAAGCCGGCTTATGTCGTCATCCAGGGAGACAGATGAGCGGTTTCCCCGATTTTGAAGGTCTTTGCGGGGCGATGTAACCTCATCGACATACGAGGCACTCCCCCCCCCACCAAGGACTATCCCCGAAACTTCGCGCATTTGTGACAAGGCAGTCTCTGACCATATCTCTCGTTGGACAGGGGTTAGGATAGAATACGACTTGAATGGGCCTAGAACGGGCTCCAGGTCGGCGGTCCATCGCTGTAGAAACAGATCAAGGCCCCCCACGACAGTGGTATCTTGATAACCACTCTGCTTCTCCTGATCAAGTATCTTCAGGAGAGCTTCAATCTTGGGGGGGTCCGTCAGTGACCGACTTGGGCTCGGAACGGTGGGTGCCATAATCTAAGAGTTTAGCAGCAGTATGACGTCATTTCGAGACCAAACCCGCCTTGACCTCAATACTCTTCCGGCAGAGAAGATTCCTCACTGTCTTGGAATGCGGACTAGAACTCTCCTCCAACATAATAATTTGCCATTTGTATTCGCCAAATCTTCGTGCAGGATAATCTCATGTCAAGAGCACGCCGATAATTTACTCTGAACAGGGTGCCTCTCAAGGGACCTCTTTTCGATTTCTAAGACATAGGTCTCCTAAGTCAACAGCGTGCTCTGTCGTGCTATATATCTAGACCACCGGTGCTCTAAACATGACCCAGTCATACCGATTTCGAACACAGCACAGTGTCAGAATTTGCGATTGTTCAACAATTTTGAGCGATAACTCCGCATCTAGAAGGATCGTCAACAATGACTTTCAAGGTCACCTCTTGATCTAGAGCGTAGATCTCTTAGCTGGGATTGGCAAAGCGCCAACCTTTCATCTCCTTTATACCCTGGCGTGAGAAGAAGTGGTCGATCGCCGAACATAGATCGTGAGGGAGAGATCCGCCTAGTACCTAGTCCGCCACCCCCTCTTTGCGAATAAGACCAATACCAAGGGCACCCGGGCCGGTGTATGTGCCGATGACGGGTCCAAATCTGGCTAGGAATGGATCTGTTCCTGGAGGCAGTAGATCACTCAAATCATCCGCGATCTTACCAGCAACATCGGGTGTAGTGCTGTGGAGCACACATAAAGCTTCGACCGGAGCAAAACTTCTGGCGGTCTCCTTTAGTTTCTCAATGCTCTTGACCAAAGTTCTGGTCTTGCCTAACTCGTGGACCTGTCCATCACGAATTATAATCGACGGCTTGAACCTCAACAGGGAGCCTACAAGGGTCTTCGCCTTGCCAATACGGCCACCCTTCTCAAGAAATTCCAACGTATCAAAAGAGGCTATGCACTGGGAAAGCCCGATGGCGTCTCTGGCTATTGTAGCCACCTCTTTGACAGAAGCGCCACGACTGGCCGCCTCGGCGGCCTTTATCACGATCATGCCAAGCCCCATGGAAAATTGTTCGCTGTCCACCACCTCTATGGGACAGGTCGCCGTCGTAATTCCCAAAGCCTGGACCGCAGAGTTGTGAGTGCCGCTCTCCTTAGCGGAAAGATGTACGGACACAATGCCATCAGCATCTTGACCGAGCCGGTCATACACCTCCACAAACTCTCCCGGGGAAGGCTGAGAGGTCGTAGGAAGTACGGTGCCTTTGATCAGCCTTTCATAAAACTCGTCGGCGGTTATGGTGACATTGTCTTTGAAGCTCTCAGTACCGAAGTTGACGTTGAGAGCTACGACGGTGACTCCCAGGGATTGCGCCAGATCCGCCGGCTGGTCCGATGTGCTTTCAGTTACGACTTTATCAACCATTACGACCTCCTAGGACATATCAGCATATGGATTTTGGGTTTCAGGTGTGGAGTTATTCGATAGATATGATGAACGGATAGTGAGGCTGGTCTCCCTCCACGACTTCCAGTTCGACGCCCTCAAAAGAACTACCAATAGTAGTAGCAACGGCTTCCGCTTGATCAACCGTGATCCCGTCACCTCTGTAGAGTGTGACAAGGTTCCCAGATAAGAGCCCCGCCTTATAAAGCAGTTCCTTCAATACCTCTGTAAGATCCTCCCCTGACACGACAAGCTCTCTCTCCAGCAGCCCGATTAGGCTTCCCTGCTTGACAACGACACCATTCAGTTCGACCTCGCGAACGGCCCATGTAATCTCGCCCGTTATTACCGAGCCCGCGGCCTCTTCCATGTCCGCAATATTGGACACGGCATTTCGGTCGGGATTGAACGATAGTAGGGCGGCAATCCCCTGGGGTATCGTCTCGCTTGCAACCACCGTCACACTCTTGTCAGAGTTCTCCGCGGCCTGGCGTGCGGCGGGAATGATGTTACGATTGTTTGGCAACATTATCACCTGCTCAGAAGGTGCCCGACTCACAGCCTCCATCAGGTCCTTAACACTGGGGTTCATCGTATCGCCACCCTGCACGATTTCGCTCGCGCTCAGACTCCTGAAGACCGACTCGAACCCTTTACCGAGGACTACTGTCACTACTGCGGACTCTAGTGGTTGCGTGGTCGCGTCCTGCCGGCGAGCCGCCGAGAACTCTATGTGCTGACTATCCATGTTCTCGACCTTGACCTGACTTACGGTACCATGTACCACCGCGTCGCTCAGCACCAGACCGGGGTCCGTAACATGCACGTGCACCCTAACCATAGACTCGGTGCCAACGACGACCTCCGATACCCCCAGAGACGACATTGACTCTCGGATAGATACCGCATCCAGATCGTCACCCTCGATCAGAAGCTGGGTACAGTAACCGTATCGCTCTTCATCGGTGGCGGTCAGGAATTTGTGGGATACCGAGCCCGCTGTGCTTTCGACCCCTACCGGTACAGGGGGATCTATCTCCTCGGGATTGAAGTGATCATCGTGGACATAACGGCGCAAACCCTCTAGGATCACAGCCAACCCCTGCCCACCTGCGTCCACTACGCCGGCTTGCATGAGCACCGGAAGCATCGTTGGGGTCAGCGCCACCGATTCTCTGGCGCCTCTACAAACCTCGTCCAGCATCTCTTCGATACGCACATCTGAAAGATTCATCGTCCCGGCCACATCGGCGATGCTGGTCATAACGGTCAGCATCGTACCCTCGACCGGGGTGCCAATGGCGGCATATGCGAATCTCCTAGCCTCTCGGAGAGAGTGAGCGAGTTCCGCGCAACCGAAATCAGATGTGCCCTCCAGACCAACGGCGAGTCCCCTGAAAAACTGGGACAGGATAACACCACTGTTACCCCTAGCCTCCATGAGCGCTACGTCGGCCATTTTTCCAGCGACCTCAGCCGAGGTCGCGCCCTGTAAAACCTTTGTTTCCTCCATGATGCTGCGAAGAGTAAGATACATGTTGGTACCAGTGTCACCGTCGGGCACAGGGAAAACGTTGAGCGCGTTGATGGTATCGACGTTGCGTTCTAGCAGACTAAGGGCAGAGAGGAACATGCTGCGCAGACCGTCCCCGTCAAGACGGATCCTGGTTACTTCGGGGGGCAATTTATTTGTCTCCAACGTTGCCCTATGGAGGCCAATATGGTATTTTGTTACCTACTCACTCAACCTACACGCCACCCCTCAGAGATTTTCACGATGTCGGGAGCGGCTACTGGGCCAGATTCTACTGAAAGTCCTGTGCTCAGTCAAAAAAGGAACAGATGGCTAGATGCGAAATATGCCTGCGGTCCGGACAGGCAGGCAACAAGGTCAGTCACTCAAAGCGTCACACAAAGACGCGCTGGCACGCAAACGTACAACCGGCGACCATTGACGTGGACGGGACAAGGAAACGGGTAAATATCTGCACGCGTTGCCTGAGGTCTCGTTACAAGGCACCGTCCAAGGATTTCGACATCTCAGGAAATCTTGCGAACTACCGCAACCTCCGTTAAAGTTACGGCCCAGAGCATGCCCTGCTGGTGTAGCCCTATCCGTGCAATCCGGCTCTATGATCTCCCTCCCACCCTCTCCCAGCATGTCAGCCTGGGGCAGATAGCTGCCCTAGTGACGATATCTGAAATGAATGTGCTGAGTAGTTACAATAACTATCCACACTAGTCACTTCCGCCCCGCTAAGCACGAGTAGTTCCCAATAAACAACCTTGACACTACATAGCACGAAACCTAGACTGGCGCATGCATGACTCCGCCATTTTGGAGGGAGCCACGAATCAGTGCATCGCAGACACATCTCCTACAATGACCTAGTTCCGATCCCCGACATGTCTACCTGGCACTTCGCATTCAAGACCAATGCGCCCCCCTCCTTCCATGAAGTCAAAGTCCGCGCAACTCTCGCGCACGCCATCGACATGACTGCGGTCGTAGAGGTGTTGTGCCACGTAGGCTTCAGCACAAAGACAATGAACCTGACAGGAACGTCGGTCGAGTCTCGATTCACGCCGCAGAACGCCGGCCTGATCGCGGCTCGTTTCCGGCAGACCGGCGCGTAAGCCTAATCTCGAGGAAATGTCCATGATCCGAAATGCGATAGGGATTTTGGGGCGATTGGTACCTATAGTAGTAATCGCGACCATCGCCGGAGCAGGCGTGGTGGCCATCGGTATCGGTATTGTAGACAACTTCCGAGAGACAAGAGTAACGATGGCTACCGCCACTCCTAGACCAACCGCCACAACCATAGTAAGACCGACCCGTACACCACCTTACGTGGTTCCCACATCTACTCCCCAGCCTAGTAATATCCGTGATATCGGGAGTAGGCTCGAACCCTTAGTCGACTATTGGCTCATGGAGCAGTTGCAGCGTACCTCCTTCAAGTTGCACAGCCCCATACCACGCGAGGTGGTACTGGAGTTCGACCAGCCATGGGAAGGCCCGGTGAGCAACTATGTGGGAGTCATGAAGGACGGCGATCTGTACCGTATGTGGTACAGATCGCTAAACGAGAAGGAAGAACGATACACCTCCTACGCCGAGAGTGACGACGGGATAGTGTGGCGGCGACCGATACTAGGCCTGGTCGAGGCAAATGGCTCTTTCGAGAACAACATCGTACTCGATGGGACCGACGCCTGGAACATGAGTGTATTCAAGGATGCCAATCCAGCCTCGATAGAGTCCGAAAGGTACAAAGCCATAACTAGAGGACCAAGTGTCGAAGGCCGCGACACAATTCGCGCCTTTGTCTCGCCGGATGGACTGCTGTGGCAGCCCGCCGAACAGGACACGATCTTAGTGGCACCAGAGGACGGTTGGCCCAACTTCGATTCCCACAACATCGCCTTTTGGGATGCGGAGCAGAAACAGTACGTAGTCTACATGCGTGGCTGGATAAACCCAGGATTCCGTTCTATCCGACGTAGTGTTTCGGACGATTTCATTGTCTGGTCTGAACCGGTGTTTATAGGTCTTGGACCAACCAAACTTGAACACCTGTACACCAATGCGGCGACACCTTACTACCGCGCGCCCCACATCTACATGATGTTTCCGATGCGGTTTACGCCAGACCGCCAATTCGACCCGGACTGGCCAGAAGCCGGTCTATCGGAGGCTGTGTTCATGAGCAGCCGTGACGGGCTGACCTGGAAACGACTCTTCATGGAAGCATTCATACGGCCTGGACTGGACCATAAAAACTGGAATGAGCGCAACATGATCGTCGCTTCGGGCCTCGTGCCAACTGGACCTAGTGAAATGTCACTATATTACGTGGAGCATTATCGGCGACCCACTGTCCGGCTCCGAAGAGCATCTCTGCGGATAGATGGGATCGTCTCCATTAACACCGGATTCTCTGGAGGCTGGGCTCGAACTAGGCCCTTCAATTTCGAGGGCGATGAGCTTGTGATCAACTACTCAACTGCAGCAAGCGGATCAATCAAGGTCGAAATCCAAGACGAATCGGGCCTGGCACTCGACGGCTACTCGATCACCAACTCAGATGAGATCTTCGGGGACGAAATAGAACGACTGGTAACCTGGAACGGAGACAGCGACGTCAGTGATCTCGAGGGCCGGACTATCCGACTCAAGTTCGAAATGAAACAAGCCGACCTATTCTCGCTCCGGTTCCGTCCATCACGCTAGGATGTCAAGTCTAGTCCCTTCCATTAGGAACATAAAGTGAAAGAAGAAGAGGTTCTGGAGAGGACTTGAGCAACCTTTGTAGTAGGGCGGGGCAAATCAGCCCTCCAGCAGCGCCGACCCATCGTTACAAATACAGGCCAACAGAACCTCGCTCATATCAGCCAGGCCGTGATGATCGAATGAGCAATCCAGTTATCACTATCATCAATGATCTGGTGTATGGTATTTGGGGATACTCGCACCGCGTCACCTTCGTTGAAATGGTAGATGTCCCCGGCTACATTACATCTTCGCTCGGCCCTCGTTCTCATGATAGTCCCCACTATCACCGGCCTGCGTTCGATGAACCGTCAGTGACTGAATACCCTCAAGCGGTGCCTCCTGGTAGTTCAATCCCTCTGTCCCAACTTCATCGAGCATACGCTATTTAATGGGGTGCTCCTGAGATACGATTGGTGTAACATCACGCCAATTGCGTACTGCGATGAGATCTGTTCCTCCATTGGGCTGAACTATGCCTAACCATCGACACCGGCGCAGTAAATCCCGTCTCACGAAGCCTATGCAGCACTACTAGTCGATGACGTCGAAGTGGGTGTAGGGACGTAGTACCTCGGGGACTACTATGGTACCGTCGGCTTGCTGGTAGTGCTCCATAATGGCGATAATCGTCCTTGGAACGCCTAGTCCCGAACCGTTCAGAGTGTGAGGAAACTCCGGTCGAGCGCCCACCTTAGATCGATATCTGACGTTGGACCTACGAGACTGGTAATCAGTGCAATTGGAGCAAGAACTGACCTCCAACCACTCCGCGATCCCTGGTGCCCACACATTCAGATCGTAGGTCCTAGTCGATGCAACCGACAGGTCCCCTGTGCAAAGTAGTAATACCTGATAAGCGAGCCCCAGGCGAACACACACATCTTCGGCGTCAGCAACCATGGTCTCTAGTGCATCTTTCGAGTTCTCGGCCTCAACAAACTTGAACATTTCCACCTTCTCAAACTGATGAAGCCTCTTGATCCCCCTGGTGTCTTTGCCAGCCGCAGCCTTCTCCCTGCGAAAACAGGGGGTATGCGCTACATAGTGGAACGGCAGCTCACCAGGATCTAGAATCTCCCCCGCATGTAGTCCGGTGATGGGCACTTCGGCAGTGGGAATCATCCACAGGTCAGACTCGTCATCATGGTACATCGTCTCGCTGAACTTCGGTAGCTGACCAGAACCAGTGGCGGTCTCTCGGGTCACCATATCCGGCAGGTACATTTCCCGGTAACCGTGCTCATCAGCGTGGAGATCGAGCATCCAAGAGATGAGGGCTCGTTGGAGTCTGGCCCCCTTGCCTTTAAGTACATAGAAGCGTGAGCCAGACAGTTTCGCACCGCGCTGAAAGTCAATAATGTCCAGCCTTTCACCTAGTTCATAGTGAGGCAGCGGTGTAAAGTTGAACGAGCGTTGTTCGCCAACGGTGCGCAACAGGACATTTTCAGAGTCGTCCGCCCCCAGTGGGACGTCGTCATCAGGGATATTGGGTACGGTCAGCATCAGCGCGTTTAGTTCCTTCTCAACAGACCGGATCTCCTCCTCCAGTCCCTTGATCTTCGCTCCGACATCCCGCATCTGCTGTAATAGCTCAGTCGGTTTTTCTTTAGTCCTGCCAATCTCCTTACTTGCTTTCTTGCGCACCGCCCGAAAATCATCAGCCTCCCTGGCCAAGACACGCCGCCGCCGGTCCAACTCCAGGATAAGGTCGATATCGACTATGTCACCGCGAGAGGCAACTGCACTCCGCACCCGGTTGGACTCCGTTCGGATCAACTCGATTGCCAGCAATACATCCTCCTAGTGACCACCTCAGAACATAGCTCCAGTATAGCGCCATCAGCCAATTCAAAGTGCAGTAACCACCCAATTTCGGGTCGATATAGCGTTGCCATATGATTGTCGCTAATCATCATTACCTAAGCAGACCACATTGGTGCAAGGAACGAAGAATGGCGCAAACGAATCCTACGGAACAATGGAACGTCCCAAAAACACCCCGCGATCAGGTAAGCCCTATGTAGTTGTGCTGGTCCAAGAGGTCTATTATGGCTCATGGATTAAACTGGATTTCGATACATTCAAAGAGCACTTCATATCTAAGCGTTATCACGTTGAGATCAGCTGCATCACCAGACAGAATTACAGGGCCTCGTCCCCTTTGTCCATACCCTCTACACGGCAAAAAACAAGTCTATCGCCGCCCATAGGTAATTGGGATTACACGTAATTCGATATTGTTCTCCACGATTACTATATCGTCCCTCTCGAAATCCCAATCTTCGCCGATTGCGCTCGACGCCTGATGGGAATACCGATCCTGTTGAACAGTGTTCTCTACCTCATCGAGATCATATTGGGAGTGACGCATCACCACCGTGCTAAAATTACAAGATTACCCCACTGAATTTTCCGGTGGCAGAATCGATTCAGAGATGCTAGCAGGAAGTACGTGACGCCTATCGACGTCAGCCCAACACTAACGCGTCCAAAAGAGTAGTCCAATTAATACGAGCTCTCCTCAATAATAATCCACACCCTGAGCCCTTCGACGACTCACTACGATGTCCGCGCATTCCGCATTAAGGCATTAAGATTGAATGTGATATTGAATGTAATTAGGGAAGTCGAGTTATAATCCGTGTGAGCAGCCAATAGACCTGCAGAGGTGATTCAATGAGACTCGAAGGAAAGGTCGCCGTGATCACCGGCTCCGCACAGGGCGTTTCCGGTCGCCTCATGGGCTTTGGCGGCGCAACCGCCCGACTGTTCGCTAAAGAGGGAGCCACCGTTGTAGTCGCAGACATTGACGAAGAGTCGGGAAAGCTGACCTCAGCACAGATACGGGAAGCTGGTAGCGAGGCCATGTTCGTCCGGCTGGATGTCACCTCGGATGTGAGTTGGGCAGCCGCCATTGAAGCGACCATAGCCCGTTACTCCAAGCTCGATGTTTTGGTCAACAGCGCTGGTACAGTCTCCCGGGCCGTTGTAGAGAAAACGACCCTTGAAATGTGGGAAGAGCAGATGGCGGTCCACTCCACGGCAACTTTCCTGGGTACAAAAGCGGCCATCCCGGAGATGCGCAGGGCTAACGGCGGTTCCATCATTAATGTGTCATCCATATTTGGCCTGGTGGGCAGCCCATCGTCTACGGCCTATCACGCTGCCAAAGGCGCCAGCCGCATCTTCACCAAGGCTGCTGCGGTACAGTACGCTAAGGAGGGGATTAGAGTGAATTCCATTCACCCCGGATTCGTGACAACACCAATGACCGCGCCAATCTTCTCAGATCCAGAACTAATCAACCCTCGATTGGCCGCAGTACCCTTGGGACGGCTCGGACTGGCGGACGAGATAGCCTACGGCATCTTGTTCCTGGCTTCGGACGAGGCCTCTTTCATCACTGGCGCGGAATTGGTCATCGATGGGGGCTTCACGGCACAGTAAGGGCGGTTGGTCCCTCTACTTGATCCGTTCAGAGAGGGGCCAAACGCGTTACCCCACCAATTGTGAAATATTAAGAGGAAAGCAATGAGTACTAGGGTGTCTCTGATCCTCACTGAAAGTGTCTGAGACTAATGAGCACCCCGATTCCATTCGAGCGTGAGCAATTGAAGTGGTATGAGGCAAACTCTCTTAATCATTTTGGACACTTCGATTGAAATCGGAGGACCCAGCAGATGATCGTCGATTCCCGTGTACATATTTTCCAGCCCCGGAGAGATCAATCCGGATTCGTCTACAGGCACGGCCCATAGTGTGCGAATACTACGATCGGCTGGGCTCGGACATGTCAAACGTTGAGCGCCACTGCACCTACCGGCAATCGCTGGACTATCTGCGCAACCATTGTGACTTCATTCCTGCCAAAGGTATGAACAAGATCTGCGGCGGCGACGTGGCCCGCCTATTCGAAATTTAGGAGCATAGATGAAGAACTCGCTGAGATACGAGACGTCATACCTAGGTCAGATCAGAGCTGCCGTAGGGAATCGCATGTTGATCACACCGGGGGCTTCGGCAATAATCAGAGACAACAATGGTCAGATTTTGCTCATCCAACGCAGTGATAACCTAGAGTGGGCCATCCCCGGGGGCAGCATGGAACTTGGCTACTCCGTGTACGATACACTGGTACACGAAGTACAAGAGGAAACTGGGCTAGAGGTAGTCTCGGCAACGCTGTTCGCGATCTACTCTGAGCCTAGATTCATGTTTACGAATGCCTTCGGAGGTAAACACCAGCCTATACACTTCGCCTTTCGAGTCGACGAGTGGAGAGGCTCCGTCGTGACTAAGACCGACGAGTCCGTGGACGCCCGATTCGTGCCGTTGGACCAGGTCCCAGACCACTACCAAGAGGCCTTGCAGGACCTGGCCAACTTTGCAGGCATGGTCGCACTAAAATAGTGAGACAGTAGCTCATGGACCAGAAACAATCCGTGACAGACGACTCCTATACGGTTGGCGACTCCGACTCCTCGTATGTAGTAGAGAGTAGGGCTATCGCCGGAGGATGGTACCTCGACAGACTGTTGAAATATGTCTCACAGGACGCAGCCTTCTTCTACCCAGTTACAGACCAAATATCTCCCCGCCCAGGAATCTCGCTGAGTATTGCGACGTCATCGGTGTAGACATCTCACCACTACGGATAACCCACACGAGAAAGGACGTACCGATCGTCAAATTTGTGGCAGCCTACCATCACAAAGATCGAGTTTCTATCCGAGAGTTTCCAGGTGATTTCCACCTTCTTTGATATCGCCCATATGCTGAGGGATGAACAGTATATCGTGTTCCAGGGTGCGTCCAGCTAGCTCAAGCCCGGCACAATTTGCATATAAACACCATCGACACAGGGAGCAAGGGACCCACTACTGATTATGATTACGGCTTCTTTAGTATGTCCATACACTGGAGCAGGTACGACGCGGCCGCTAACCATCTCATGGTTTTAGAGGTGGGGCTCCAGGTAACCATGGCCTAGAAGAATCCTCTGACCACAACGACAAACCCAGACATGGTTTTAGATGCTGACAAATAAACCGAGATAGGACTACGAAATGATTGTAGACTTCCATACCCATATTTACCCGCAAGAACTCCGCAATCAGCGAGAAGCCTACATCAAAAAGGACCGCACCTTCGGGGATCTGTTTGCCGATCCACGAGCCAAATTGGTCACCGCGGAAGATCTGATCGTCGCAATGGACGAGGACAACATAGGACACTCTGTGGTAATGGGCATCGGTTGGACCGACCAAGGATTGGCGCGAGAGGTGAACGATTACCTCATCGATGCGACTAACCGCTTCCCCGATCGCCTGACCGGCTTTGGAGGCATTAGTCCGGGCTGGGGAAGTGAGACGTCGGCCCGTGAAGCGGAGCGCTGCGCCAGAGCTGGAATGCGAGGCATCGGGGAGTTGCATCCAACGTCTCAAGACTACGATTTGGGCAGTGAGTCCACAATGATGCCATTGATTGAGGTAGTCCGAGAGTATGGGTTGATCGTGACCAGCCATTCGTCGGAACCGGTGGGACACACCTACAAAGGCAAGGGTGAAACCACACCCGATATGCTGTGGCGTTTCATAACACTATACCCGGATGTGACGTTGGTGTGCGCTCACTGGGGTGGAGGCCTGCCATTCTACGCGCTGATGCCCGAAGTGGCAGAGGCACTGGACAACGTCTACTTCGACACCGCCGCCTCACCTTTCCTATACACTCCCCATATTTTCGACGTGGTCGCCGGTCTCGTTGGGTCCAAGAAAATACTGTTGGGCAGTGATTATCCACTTCTCAGGACATCCCAACTGACCCGTCAGGTCCAAGAATCTGATCTGCTCGACACGGACCGAAACGCCATCATGGGCAAGAACGCTATGCGATTGCTAGGAATATAGCGCAAAGAAGAGACATCCTCATCTCAGTCCTATCCTTGCACCCACCCCGCATGAACGAGGTCAGCGCCCTAATTGGGGCGTAATAAGGGGAAGGCGCTGGTAGTGTTTTGGAGAATGTGAAGCCCCCCATAGACTCAATCTCGCGGTCGCAAAAGAAGCCTATAATGGATATCCCAGGGGGCTTTTGGCGAATCATACTGGCATGGTGGTTTTTGGTGCCACCAACCCCAAGCCGCGCTCAAGATACTATAATAGCACCCAACGCCCCTCAACCTCGCCAACGGGTTCACGATGTTGTATCAAGGCGGACACCAATTCTCGGCCACAGCTGATGGCCCTAAGTCCCATAGGGAAACTGAAGAAGCTGGGCTCTGGGCCACCGAATATCACATGTTCAACGCGTTGCGACCGTGGCCGATGCCGGTCAGATCACCTACCAAAAAGTCTCACTCTGGTGGATCTTAGTTGAAGAGATCCATCACGATTCCAAGAAACAGCGAATCCCAGTACCTTGCGGTCGTCTTCGCTAAACTCCGGTAAAACCTCCCTCACCACCTCCCAGGGATAAGATAGTCCAGTCCGATTTATGACACTAACAGAGTACGCCGTCGCGCATGGGCGAAACTTTCGACAGTGACCCACTCCAATTTTTGGCCCAACTTCCATGTTAACCGTCCCATATGTCCTCCTCCACCGGCTCTAGACCGAGTCCGAGAAGATTATTTCGTAATACGTCTAGCCATTTTTCAGACATCTCCCCCGCCGGCACGACAATCTCGACCGATCCATCCGTTAGCATACTCACAACCATGGTTGTCCCTTTGTCCAACGGGACACTTATAGACTCTCGGTCTATACCAAACTCGTCGGTGACTTGGTACACGGCCATCATGTCGTCCATGCCAATAATTTCGTCGTTCACAACAGGCCTCCAATAATCATATTATCAACCCCTAGTAGTGACTACACGCAAGTAAGCCCTGTAACCAAGTTAGAATATTTAGGGCAAAAGATGAGTTCTGATTCTGGCTCTTAATACCCTGGGCCAGGTATGCTCAACACTGCGCAAATAACGTACAGTTGGCACCTTGATAAAACTCTTGTTCCCTCCAAAGGAGAGCTTTGCCCCTTATAAACCAGTTACCAACTCAACCCAGTGGGCGCAGTGGCACCAATGCTCATTCGCCAATGCGCCTTTTTGTTGGAGTGGAATTATCTGACAAGGCCCGATCTGCCGTATCAGGAGTCATCGACTGGATCGTGGCGAGCGGGATCCAGAATATCCGATTAGCACGTCCCGAAACAGTACACCTCACCCTTAAATTCCTCGGCAAAGTGAAGTCCGGCCAAGTCGATGAGTTGGTGGAATCTCTTAGAGCGATAGCCGAGACACGAACCATGTTTGCCCTAACCTTGAGCGGGGCAGGCGTTTTCCCGAACCCCAAGAAGGCTAGGGTATTGTGGCTTGGTATCAGTGGCGACACGGAGGCTCTTGGTGATTTGCATCTGGGCATTGAGGATACCATGGCCACTTTGGGTTTTACTCGGGACCGTAAACCCTTCAATCCTCATCTTACGGTAGCTAGACTGCGCGGGAACGCGTCGCAAGCCGACAGATTGTTGGCTTCAGAAACGCTGGCGTCTGCAGTGCATCCTGACGGGATTGAGATACCAGTCTGTTCCATAACCATCGTGCGAAGTAGGCTGATCGATAATAATAACACCCACGAACGCCTCACAAGCTTGCCATTGGGCCAGTCGAAGCTCACCTCAAGATGCCTGCGATAGAGTGACCTGGTCAGTTCTGATCACTCCACCCACACTATCTCCAAAGAAAAAAGGAATATATATGTGCGGAGCACCATCAGTCTCACAATAAATAATGGACTATAACCTTCCACAAATCCCATTTTATGCCTCGTTACTACTCCAAGTCAGAACGAAGTCCCTTGGCATGGCCCTTACCGTCAATCTAACTGTGCAGAACACTAGCGCTTCCCATGATAGATGGTGATATACTTGGCCCGTTTTTCGGTCTCGTGCGTGTGGATGGATAAAGAGGAGGATTAAGTGGAAAGTAATGACACGTGGCCTATATGCATAAGCTGTTCCAAGGGCAATTTGCTCCCACTGTCTGATTTTGGAGGGCAGGGTGCACCTATTCACTACAAAGCCTGGGTGTGTAGTAATCCGACCTGCGGCTACAACATCAAGATCCGCAACGGCGACGTATATCTTAACGAGCCTATAGCGAGCGGGACCTCCCACTCTCCACGAATTCGATAGCCACAAGAGTAGTAGTTGGTTAAGGACGCGTGCATGGGGTTTCTTTACTCGCATAATCAGCTGCCATTCAGTGATCTGCGCCATCAAGGTTAGTGGAGTATCACAGGCAGTGGGTACTCAGAGACTATTATCAGAAAGCGCTCTCATAAAAACGGAGCTGTTAAATCCAACTCATCAGGGATCACCGCCGTTGGCACCACCTTGAGAACCTCGCTCATCAGCACCAATCAAGTCCATAGATGGGCATAGGGATGTAGGTGAAGAAGAATTACTTCAGCACCCTCACACTAGAACTGGCCCACACGACGACTCCCTTAATAAAGTACGACTCTTCGGTACACTTGGGGGGCTTTCTCCCTCCAGCGGATCCATCCCAAAGATGTATTCGGTGAAAAGGATCCGAATACTCGAATCCTTCTTTTTTGTTGCCAAAAGGGATAATTGTTCCAGCTTGTGAGTGATCCTCGTCACATGCTACTCTCGTATCTCGCAGCGATCCATCGAATCGACGACAGTCAAGGGCTGGAGGGTTAGTCGCATTGTTGAAATTTATGCGCCGCAAAGATAAGTATAAGACCATCACGGCGACCGAAAAGACCCGACGGACATGGTTGGGACAGGTGGCGTCGTTGTTTCACAGCTCAAAGTTGGATGACGACTTGTGGTACGAACTGGAGGAATTACTTATCACAGCCGACATTGGTGCCGGCACGACACACGAACTACTGAATCGACTTCGCAAGTACATACGTGACGAAAGCATAACGTACTCGGAATACGCCTTTGCCCGACTCAAGCAGGAGATGACGGAGCTTCTAGTAATCGAAAACGCCGAGACCTGCCTAGACGTCGACGCGAAGCCGCTGGTCATCCTGGTAGTAGGCGTAAACGGTGTCGGCAAGACCACCAGCATCGCCAAATTAACCCGGGTATATCAGCAGGAAGGCAAACAGGTGCTGCTCGGCGCAGCTGACACATTCAGGGCAGCAGCCATAGAACAGCTTCAGGTATGGGGGAATCGTCTAGGGGTCGACGTCATAGCCCACAATCCAAACGGGGATCCCAGTGCTGTAGCGTACGACGCGCTCCAAGCCGCGAAGGCAAGAAAAGCCGATGTCCTGATCATCGACACCGCCGGTCGCATCCACTCAAAAATAAATCTGATGGAGGAGATCAAAAAGATTCAGAGAGTACTCAGGCGTCAGGACGAAGACAGTCCCCAACGAGTCCTACTTGCGCTGGACGCCACAACAGGGCAGAACGGACTACAGCAAGCACGTGCATTCACCGAGGCTCTAAACTGCGACGGTATATTCCTTTCCAAGCTCGACGGCACAGCAAAGGGTGGTGTTGTGGTAGCCATCACAAGGGAACTACAGTTACCAATACTTTTCGTAGGTACTGGAGAGAGTCTTGACGACATCACCCCATTCAATCCCGAATATTTTATCGAAGCCCTCTTTGGTGCTGGACCTGCGCAAGCTTAGTGGGACGACGAACAGTGCTAGCCACACTTTGATGGCCAAGGAACGATTTGGCAAGCGATCAGATTCTACTACCTATCAGGCCCCGAACACGTCTAGACATGCGATCCGAGGTCAAGAACGCTTAGATAGCCCAGAATATCACCAGACTGGACTCAATCGAGTTTGCAGCTAGAATAGGCACATGTTGAACATCATCGTCTGGCTTCTTGCGGCGCAGGCCATCGGTCTGGCCGTATTCCCTTTAACTTATTACCTGTTCCCCCGATTCAAGGATCGGGGATTCAGTCTGGCGATGCCGGTGGGGATCATCCTGGTCGCCTACCTGTCCTGGCTTTTAAGCGTCCTTCACATCGTTCCCAGCATCCAGCTCTCCGTACTAGGCATCCTACTGATGATCAGCGTACTGAGTGGCTGGTTCGTATGGTATCACCGACAGGAGATGATGGAGTTCGTAGTTCGAGAGCGGACTGTGCTTATCGCAACGGAAGTGGTGTTCCTACTGGTTTTCTTGGGCTGGGTGGTCTATCGCGCATACGATCCCTTCATCAACAACACCGAGCAACCGATGGACTTCGCGTTTCTTAACGCCACCATCCGGTCGACGGTCGGACATCCAGAGGACCCCTGGCTACGGGGTGAAAGTATCAGCTACTATTATTTCGGATACTGGATGATGGGCACTATCAGTAAGATTACTGCTGTACCCTCGTACATCTCCTACAACCTATCTCTAGCCCTTATCCCCGCCCTCGGAGCAATGGGCATTTTCGTCTTGGTGGTCAACATGGTCCATGCAGATTCCGGTCGATTACGTATGGCCCTGGTGGCAGGCGTCGTGGCAGCATCACTACTTACATTGGCCGCGAATCTGGAGGGCGTGCTGGAGTTCATGAGAGCCAATGGTATAGGTTCCATCGTATTCTGGAACGGATTAGGTATAGATGGCCTTAATGTAGAGTTCCCACCACAGGCTGATTCGTGGCGCCCGCAAGAATTTATGTGGTGGTGGCGCGCGACCCGAGTCATAGGTACATATCAGGATGGCGCCGTACTGGACTACACCATCCAAGAGTTCCCTTTTATCAGCTATATCCTTGGCGACCTACATCCCCATGTGATGTCACTACCATTCGTTGTACTGTTCCTAGCCATGTGCTGGAACTTCCTGCGAAACCCGGCGCTAAGCTTCCCATTGGAGCGTGGACGGTGGAACGAGTGGGTCGCACCCGCAGCAATGATCGGTTTCATGGGGATCGTACTGGGCGGGTTAGCCTTCACCAACATGTGGGACCTGCCGGTATTCGCCACAGTCCTCGTGGGGGTCGTCGCCCGCAAGATCTACGCCGAACACGGGGCTGGCCTTTTGCCTCAGATCAAGATCACAGTGCCCACCTCACTCGCCATTGTCGGTATCGCCCTGGTACTAGTGCTACCATATTTGGTCTCATTCACAAGTCAAGTCTCGGGTATAGGGGCGGTGGGCATAAATACGACCCGCTTGCCTCAGTTATTGATCGTGTGGTCGCTGTTCTTGCTGGCAGTCATCCCGTTCGCGCTAGCGGCGTTCTGGAGGACGACGGTAGACCACGACTGGGCCAGAGCCACCGGAGCCTCGGCCATTGTGGGTTTCGTACCATACATCGTATGGTCCTTTATTCACATGCAAAATGGCGGTGAAACTTCGGGCATAATAACTAGACTGATCCATATCTTGCCCTTCGCCCTATTGATAACCGTAACAGTTTACGCAGCCACCTGGTTTGCAAAACAGAAAGAGTCGCCAACTGGCCTCGTCTTCGCCCTATTATTGGCAGCCCTAGGCCTATTTCTGATCATGGTGCCTGAGCTGTTGTTCGTGGATGATTCTTTCAGCGGTGCATTTGAACGGATGAACACGGTGTTCAAGTTGTATTACCAGGGTTGGATCGTTCTAGCCGTCGCCGCCGGGTACGCGGTCCACTACTGGCGTTATCTAACGGAACGCACTTCCGGGTCACGCTACGCGCTCACCCGGGTGTGGGCAGCCGCTTTCATAGTGTTGCTGGTAGGCGCTGCATATTACCCCTTGGCTGCGACAGCGACCAAAGGTGGTCTATTCAGTGGCGAGACGTCTTTGAACGGCCTCTCACATCTATCGACAACATCGAGGGACGCAATCGCCTTTATCCGTGACACGGTAGCCGACGGTTCAGCGGTGCTTGAAGCGTTTGGCGAGGACTACACCGAATTCGGGCAAGTCTCTGCTAGCACGGGAGTGCCCACGGTGCTCGGCTGGGTCGGTCACGAACTCCAGTGGCGTGGATCATCTGAGTTGATGGAGGGTCGAGAGGCCGACATCGCAGCAATCTACACTACTCCAGACGTGGAAGAGGCAAAGAATCTGCTTGCCAGATACAGCGTAGACTATGTATACATAGGACCTCGGGAAATAGAAAAATACGGGAAAGACGGCTTGGCCAAGTTCGTGGAATTTATGGAGCCTGTATTCACCGAAGGAAATGTCACAATATACCGGCTTACCAAGTAGTGCCTCCGACCAAATAGGCTTACCATACTTAATGAGTAGACCTCCTTCCTGTCTGGGAAGAGGCCAAGGTGATAATGGTTCGATAAGTTCATGATGAGCGCAATTCCACCAAGGACGCCTTTGAGCGAGATTAAAGTAGAAGCAGAATCCAAAGCGTCCGGCAATCTCATTGTAGAAATAGGACGTCGCGCAGTCGTGACATGGCAAAGTCGCGGTGGCATGATCACCGGCGTTGCAATGTGGGAGATCCTCACATATGGACTACTGCTAACTACAGCACTGGGCATGCGCCTGTGGGATCTCGGCTCCCGAGCCATGCATCATGACGAGAGCTTGCATGCCCTATACTCTTTCAACCTCAGCATCGGCGACGGCTACACCCACAACCCCATGATGCACGGCCCGTTTCAGATGGAGGCCACCGCCGGCATCTTCTTTCTACTAGGTGATAGTGAGTTCACGGCGCGATTACTCTATGCATTGGCTGGGACCGCCCTAGTGGCAATGCCGTTGCTACTCAGGTCTCGCCTAGGCACGCTGGGCACACTTTTCACGTCGGTCATGCTGGCCTTCTCCCCTGCGATGCTCTATTTCAGCCGGTTCGCCCGTAATGACATCATAATGGCTGTCTGGATCTTCGGACTGATCATAATGATGTGGCGGTATATCGACGAGGGTAAGTCAAGATACCTCTACGTCGGCGTGGCAATTCTGGCTTTAGCCTTCGCCACCAAAGAGAGTGCCTACGTCCTCACGACCATCCTAGGGAGCTACCTGTTACTTGAGATGGTGATCCAAAACTGGCCAGCCATCCGAAAGGATGTCACGATTGGCAGTACATCCGTACCGGCAGCACTCGGCAGTCTCGTCTCCGGAGTGTGGACCACGATTCAACAGGCAGGAAAACTCGAGCAGATCTCGCGTCCGGCAAAATTCTTTATCCTCCTGTTCACCCTGTCGCTTCCACTGGGTGGGGCACTAGTTAGTGTCTTCCAAAACACGGCACTATTGAAGTGGTCGAATCTCGCACTGGCCCAGCCGGTGGGAAACGCGGCCATAGGTGCTCCTGCTGGAGGTGGGTTAGTGGTCGCCGCCTTAGTGGTCGGTGCTCTCACGTGGGTATCAGTTGTAATAGGCACAAAGTGGCTGGGCACGACGTGGTGGTGGTACGAAGTCATCTTTATGGGAACTCTGGCAATACTATACTCGACTTTTTTTACAAACCTCGCCGGCATTGGTTCCGGCATCTGGCAATCGCTGGGATACTGGCTGGTGCAACAAGGTGTCGCACGGGGCAGCCAGCCCATCTACTATTATCTTATAATCACACCCTTGTACGAGTTCCTACCATTACTGTTCAGCATTATAGGGGGCATCTACTACGTCAGACGTCGCGACCGATTCGGTCTGTTTCTCGTGTTCTTTGCAGTGTCGACATTCTTGAGCTACACATACATCAGCGAGAAGATGCCGTGGCTACTAATCAACTTGACGATGCCGCTAATAATCTTATCCGGCAAGTTCTTGGGCGAGATCGTCTCGGGGATAGACTGGAGAAAAGTTACGTCCGGCATTGGCTGGTTTGTGATAGTGGGAGTGCCCGTTTTCCTGGTTAGTATCTGGTCACTTACGTACGTTTCTACTGACGTCTCACAAGCGTTAGATGTGGCGATATTGCTACTTTTGACCGCCTCCGTAGTTGGCTCTGTGGTCATTGGGTTCATGGTCTTGAAGAAGCTCGGTTCCCACCGCTTCTGGGCCTTAGTCACCGTCCCCCTGGCTATAGTGCTGCTCGTTCTAACCACACGCGCGGGCTGGATAGCGAGCTTTCAGAACGGCGATGTCCCAGTTGAAATGCTAGTGTACACCCAAACATCCCCTGACCTGGCCAATCTGGTTACCTATATTGAGGACGTTGGTGAGAGTCGTGGTGATCGCTTTGGCATGCCAATCCAGATTGACGGCACTAGTGGGTTTAGTTGGCCATGGGCATGGTACCTGAGAAACTTCTCGAAGGTGTCCTACATCGATTACAACGGGCCAGTCGAATCGCCGCCGGAGACCTCCGTGCTCGTGGTCCACTCTAACAACGAACCTGCTAAGGACATTATCTCCGACGACGGGTTTGACGGATTTAAGAAAGGTGTGCGCATCCCCCACCGGAGATGGTTCCCAGAAAACTACCGCGGGCTAACCATAGGCAAGTTTATCACCGGCCTGGTGAACTCAGATTCACGACGCAACACTATGGACTACATCCTAATGCGCGATCTGGATACGCCGCTGGGTAGCGAAGATGCGGTGGTCTACTTTGCTGAAGACCTCCCATCAGGCTATACCCCATCGGATTGAGGGGAAAACCACAAGTACACCTAACACTGCCACTCTAGGACCTTTCGTCGCTACATGCTTAGGCCTTACATATCGGGTATGTTTCACTCGCCATAGTCCTATAATATTAACCAGGTGAATACCATTTGAGCGGCGGCAAGAAATACTGGGTCGGATTCGGCATAGGCGGGGTGCTCCTCGCATTTTTTTTCGTGACTGGGGACTGGCAAAACCTTGGTGACGCCCTAGCACATGCCACCTACTGGTACATAGTCCCAGCTATAGCGCTATACCAAATATCGATCGTGTTCAGAACGATTCGATGGCAGATCCTGCTCAGGCACATGCGGCCCATTCCGGTCTCCCGGCTCTTTCCCGTCGTAGTGATCGGATACATGGCCAATAACCTGCTGCCCATGCGTATTGGCGAATTGGTTCGAAGTTACTATTTGAGCGAGAGGGAGCAGGTCAGTAAGACCTCAGCCCTGATGACAATAGTAATCGAGCGTCTTTTGGACGCTCTGACACTACTGGTATTCATCGCCGTCATCGCCATCTTCATTCCAATACTGGTGGTTGCGGAGGGACTAGGCGAGAGTTCCCGCGTGCCCTGGCCGGCGCTGGTCGCGGGGATATCCGTTCCATTCATCTTGGCCTTCAGTGGTCTGATGCTAGTGGCCTACAAACCGGACCGAGTCACATTGCTTGGAGACGCAATATTCACACCACTGCCTCGATCCTTTTCAAACCGGTTACTGCCCCTCATCGATCTGGCAATACAAGGGGTGACCGCTCTGGGAAGCCCACACAAGGTGCTGGTCATGTTCATACTCTCGGTACCAATATGGCTACTGGAGGCCGGGCTATTTTTCATATTGGGCTACTCATTCGGGCTCGAGAGCGCCTATGACAGCGTCTTCGAGATGGCCGTTGCTATGACCCTGGTGATGGCAATATCCAACATCGGTAGTTCGGTGCCGGCCGCGCCAGGAGGCATCGGCCTGTTTGAGCTAGTGGCCCGCGAAACTCTTGTCCTGTTGCCATTGGCGGTTATAGACCGCACCACTGCTACAGCCTACGTAACGGTGGTCCATGCCGTGTTGCTACTACCCATGATTATCCTGGGCCAGATATTCTTACTGTCAGCGAATGTCTCTCTCCGAGGATTCTGGCGGGTCGGCATGTCACCATCCCCCGAGACCGAGACAACGCATCCAAATACCAGTGACAGTGAGGCACCCCTGTGAAAATAGGAATCATCGGTGCGGGTGCGACCGGCCTTAGCGCCTCCTACGATCTCAGCATGGCCGGCCACCATGTCACTATCTTCGAAAGAGCACCCTTCATAGGTGGGCAGGCATCGACCTTCGACATAGGCGACGCTCGTCTGGAGCGAGGTTACCACCATCTATTCACCGGGGACACGGACATTTTGGACCTGAACGAGGAAATTGGTCTTGGACAACAGATGTGTTTCATCGACTCCAAAGTAGGCACACTCCACGGTGGCAAGATCTATAATTTCGTCACACCTATGGACCTCCTGAAATTCACGCCCCTACCACTTGTAGACAGGATCCGACTCGGACTCGTCACAATGCTAATCCAGCGCATGAAGGACTGGCGCAAGTTAGAACATGTAACCGCCGCAAAGTGGCTCCGCAAATGGGGGGGCCAAAACGTCTATGACGTCTTTTGGGGCCCCATGCTCAGGGGCAAGTTTGGACAAGAGTTCCACGATCAAGTAGGCATGGCCTGGATCTGGGGCAAGATTCACACACGGTTCGCATCCCGCAAGAACTTCGGCAAAGAGATGCTGGGTTATCCCATAGGCTCTTTCGGAGAGATTATTGACACTTTGGCCGAGCGCATAGTTGATTGCGGCAGTCAGATTTTGCTCGGCTCCGAGATCGAACGCATACTTCCGAGCGATGGAGACGGTCCCAAGCTGACGATAAAAGCATCAGCAGGTAAAAAAAGCGCGGTCAAGTTTGACGCAGTCCTAGTCACTACGCAATCTCACATGTTACTGCGGCTGGCCCCCGACCTGCCAAAAGCCTATCGCGCAAAGTTGGCAAACACAAGATACCTGGCCGCCGTACTACTGATCCTCGTCCTAGACAGGCCGCTGTCCGATGTCTACTGGCTCAACGTGGCCGACCGGAGCATCCCCTTCGTTGGGGTGATCGAGCACACTAATCTCATCGACCCCAATCACTATGACGGCAAGCACATCGTCTACCTTCCAAACTATGTCCTCCGAGAGCACCGGATCTATGAACTAGATCACGATGCGCTCTTGGAAGAGTACCTTCCCCATCTGACGAAGATCAATCCAGACTTTGAGCGGTCTTGGATAAAGGAGAGCTACCACCATCGAGTACCCGCTGCCCAGCCAATCATAGGTACTCAATACTCGGAACGATTGCCTGACCATCGTACACCTCTGCCGGGTGTATACCTCGCTAATACTACACAGGTCTACCCGGAAGATCGTGGCACAAACTACAGCGTTCGCATGGGGCGGAAGCTGGCGTCCATGATAATGGAGGATCTTACGTAGATACCATTGCTCTCAGATGAGGGTCTGGACATAGTGTGCCGAATAAATCTCATAATGCCGAGTGATGCCCGCAGAGGGTCTCTTGGACATTACTTCAGAATCTTCCCGACAAACTGAGGCAAACCGTAACGGTGGTGCAGCAGATCATTGTTGGCCCTTCTTCCGTATGCTATTATTGTGCCAGTTTTAACGATCACCTGAGGCTGCTCTGCTGACCATGGCAAGTGAGGCGATGACGGGGCGAATCAAAAAAGCCCTGACCTCCCGACAACGGCCGACCGTCACCGTTCTTTCATGTCTATTCGCCGTGCACGATGATCTCGGATACCTTCCTCCAGAGGCGATTGAGGAGGTCGCAGCCTTCAATGGTGTCACCATCAACGACGTGTGGGGCGTCGCAACTTTCTACACCAATTTCCGGTTTACCCCACCCCCTGACCACACCGTAGAGGTCTGTTGGGGACCAACCTGCCACATCAAAGGATCCACCGATATAATGTCCGAATGCATGGATGCTCTTGGGGTTGATGGCGAGGGAGACACCAACAACGGCAAAGTGTCTCTCAAATACAACACCTGCCTGGGGGCTTGTTCCCAGGCACCCGTCGTCAGCATCGACCATCGGCTCCACGGTGGAATCATCCCAAAGAAGATAAAAGAACGGGTGGCCAGTCTGATGACCGACCCTACCAGCAAACATGGCTAGTTGACAACCAATCAAGCAAACGAAAAGGAACGTAGCCCTTCTGCCAAGATATCATTGACTATCCATCAAATGCCTATCCAACTAATTATTCCATGGAAAGAGACGGCCAAGACCATTGTCTGACTACAAGGCGTTAAAGACACAGGCGGACAAGCAATGGGAACAACTCGTGGCTGGTGATCATCCGTGGATCCGGGTCGGCACTGGTATGTGCGGCCAGGCATCTGGCGCCTTGGACGTGCTCGACGCCATTTCGACCGAGTCCGAGCGACTAGGAGTCGACCTCACCCTGGACGAGGTCGGCTGCTTGGGAATGTGCTACGCAGAGCCTTTAGTAGATGTGGTACTGCCAGGCGGCTCCCGTGTCTTTTTCCGGAACGTCTCTCCTGATAGTGTTCCATCATTAATTGAAAACTACGTGGGAAAGGGGCAGCTACCCTCCGACAACAAACCCTTT
Organism: uncultured Dehalococcoidia bacterium; assembly: GCA_964384845.1. Classification (GTDB taxonomy): domain Bacteria; phylum Chloroflexota; class Dehalococcoidia; order Lucifugimonadales; family CAJWER01; genus CAJWER01. Next base: position 508 of record CAYLLU010000031.1, on the reverse strand, counting down.
GGCTATCTTGGCGAAACTGCTGTGGAAGGCGTGGAAGACTTGGCAACCCTCCCGATGATGCAGCTTCAGGAACGTATCGCTCTTCGGAATGCAGGCAATATAGCTCCGGACGATATCTTTCAATACCTCGCCAACGGCGGGTACGCCGGCCTGAACAAGGCGCTGTTTGAGATGAAGCCTGAGGACGTAATCAAAGAGATGATCGGCTCTGGATTGAGAGGTCGCGGTGGAGCGGGCTTCCCAACAGGTGTTAAGTGGAGCTTTATGGTGCGCTCCCCCGGACCGCCAAAATACATCCTGTGCAACTGCGAAGAGGGGGATCCCGGCGCCTACAATGATAAGGGCATCCTAGAGGGCGCCCCGCACACTCTCCTAGAAGGAATCATAATCGCGGGATACGCAACGGGGGCAACCAAGGGCTTCGTATTTATACGGCACGGTCACGACGGGCCCATTGATCGGACTCAAAAGGCCATTGAACAGGCCTACGAGACAGGCCTTCTGGGCG
>CAYLLU010000030.1:15381-25081 GCA_964384845.1 uncultured Dehalococcoidia bacterium | reverse complement strand
GTTATGCCATTGCACTAGTAGAAAAAGCTTGACGGTTCGTCACTTTCCGAATTGAAGTACAGTAACGCGACTCTCTTCCTTTCTATGCCCGCAGCCCTAGTCGTATCTGTGAACACTCACCATCTTTACACTTGCATTTTACTCGATGATTCTCATACGTCGCTCGTGGAGGTCGTAGCAGTCATCCTCTACCTCTGAGTCAACTTAGCCATGGTGACTATAGATTCCCCGCCACCAATTTCTGTCACCACGAGCATCGCCCGGACACGGTATATATTTTTCGTATCAACTCTGACTTCTGCAATCCGGCATTTCAGCGTTGGGTGCGGTAAACCCAACCTACCGGAGATAGAAAATGGACCATGATGCGCTTCGAAGATGCACTTCGAAATATCTGCGAATCTGTTGACACTCCTATCTGATAACAAGTATAATCCTCTTTCGTCGCCCGAACGGGGCGCGTGGGTCGACTTGCGCCATAAAGGGTACTGCCGGGCCAATCGAAAGGGAATCAATGCCTACCGCCAGCCAGTTAGTTCGTAAGGGACGAAAGTCCAAGCGGCGTAAAGACAAGGCGCCCGCATTGAGGCACATATTCAACTCTCTGAAAAACGAGACAATCCGAAACGACGGTTCACCTCAAAAGCGTGGGGTCTGCATCCAAGTCAGGACACAGACACCGAAGAAGCCAAACTCCGCGCTTCGGAAGGTTGCCCGTGTCAGACTGACCAACGGGATGGAGGTTAGTGCCTACATCCCTGGCGAGGGCCACAACTTGCAAGAGCACTCCGTGGTTCTTATCCGGGGTGGGCGAGTCAAGGACCTGCCAGGGGTACGCTATCATGTCGTTCGAGGCGCCCTCGATACAGCCGGAGTCGACGAGCGAAGTCGAGGACGTAGCAAATATGGTAGTAAGAAGTCGTAAAACCGCACCTCAGCTCACGACTACATCCAAAATTAGGGGATAAGATAGATGTCTCGGCGAAGAAGGGCAGTAAAGCGCAAGATAACTCCCGATCCACGGTTCGGCAGTATCGAGCTATCGAGGTTCATTAACAAAGTGATGCTCGGTGGCAAGCGCACGACCGCCCAGCGAATAGTCTATCAAGCCCTCGACCGTATCGAGGACGAGGCGCACCGTCCCGGCCTTGAGGTATTTCAGCACGCGATTAGAAACGCAATGCCGCAGGTCCAGGTCAAGTCTCGTCGCGTAGGCGGAACGACCTACCAGGTGCCCACGGACATAGGCGCGTCTCAGCAGACTACCCTTGCCATGCGATGGATCATCTCGTCCGCTCGCGGCAAGTCCGGTCGCCCCATGGCAGAGTTCCTCGCACAGGAATTCCTGGAAGCATCCAGAGGCCAGGGCAACGCAGTCAAGAGGAAGGAGGACCTCCATAGAATGGCCGATGCGAACCGCGCATTCGCCCATTACAAGTGGTAGGTCCATCTCAGCACCGATTATGTCTCCCACCTCAAGCCTAGAATCAACACGTAACATCGGGTTCATAGCCCACATTGACGCCGGTAAGACTACGGTCACCGAGCGTGTGCTGTACTTCGCCGGTCGCATCCACAAAATCGGATCCATTGACGACGGTACGGCAACGATGGACTGGATGGCGCAAGAGCGGGAGCGTGGCATTACGATCACGTCCGCCGCCACCACGTGCGACTGGAATAGCTATGAGATTAACATCATCGATACGCCCGGCCACGTCGACTTTACGGCTGAGGTCGAGAGAAGCCTTAGAATTCTAGATGGCGGAGTAGTGATATTTGACGCCGTCTCAGGTGTCGAACCGCAGTCCGAGACCGTTTGGCGGCAGGCCGACCGCTACGAAGTCCCAAGGATTTGTTTCATAAACAAAATGGACCGAGTGGGTGCGGGATTCGATCGGACCATCGATAGCATCAAGCATCGCCTTCAGTCCAGTCCCGTAGCCGTTCAAATACCCATGGGTAGTGAGGACGATTTCGTTGGCGTCATTGATCTTGTCGAAGAAAAGGCTCTTATTTTCAGTAATGAAGAGCCATACACGCCCGAGGAAGCCCCAATTCCAGACGAGTACCTCGAGCAGGCCAGTGCTTATCGCAATACGATGATCGAACGTGTCGCTGAGACCGACGATGATCTGATTATCAAGTACCTCGAAGGCGAAAAGATAAGTACGGAAGAGATAAAAGTCGCTCTGCGCAAGGCCACAATAGCCTACAAATTGGTGCCAGTGATGTGCGGCAGTGCGCTCAGAAACCGAGGGATCCAGCCACTGCTCGACGCGATTGGAGACTATTTGCCCTCACCTTTGGATGTGCCCGCGGCTAAGGGTAGAGACTATAATAACGGTCACGATATCGAGCGCGCCCCAAGTGTAGAAGCGCCGTTCTCGGCCCTAGTCTTCAAGGCTGTGGCTGACCCGTTCATAGGGCGTCTGGCCTATTTCCGAGTCTATTCGGGACAGGTCAAAACCGGGTCCATGCTCCTGAACTCCACATCCGGGAAACGTGAGCGACTTGGCCGGATCGTTAGGATGCACGCTCAACGCCGGGAGGACCTGGAAGAAGTCCGCGCCGGCGACATCGTCGCCGCGGTCGGTGCAAAGAATGCCTCCACCGGCGATACCTTCTGCGATGAGGACAATCCGATAATCCTCGAGACCATAGAATTTCCCGATCCTGTCATGTCTGTAGCGGTCGAACCCAAGGCTAGGGCCGAGCAAGACCGACTCGTGGATGCCCTCGCCAAACTGGCCGACGAGGATCCAACACTAAAGTTGAAGTTTAATGAAGAGGTGGGTCAGACCATTCTGTCTGGAATGGGTGAGTTACACCTTGATATCATCGTCGATAGAATGAAACGAGAATACAAAGTAGAATGTAACGTCGGTAGGCCCAAGGTCGCCTATCGCGAGGCCTTGAGGGCTCACGCACTTGCCGAGGGTCGCCTAGTTAGACAGACTGGAGGTCACGGGCAGTTTGCGCAGGTTGTTATTGAAGTTGAACCAGGCGAACGCGGTGCAGGCTTCCTGTTCCATGACAAGATTAGAGGAGGAGCAGTACCTCGAGAGTACATCCCCTCCGTCGAGAAGGGCATCCGTGACGCACTGGCCGTCGGGCCCTTGGCCGGCTACCCGGTGTTAGACGTGGTCGTCACACTACTCGACGGCAAATTCCACGATGTGGATTCGTCTGAAATGGCCTTTCGGGTCGCTGGTTCGATGGCCACGAAAGAGGCAATGAGTAAGGCTAAGCCCGTACTTCTTGAACCTGTGATGAAGGCTGAAATAGTGACCCCCGGGGAATTCTTAGGAGAGGTTCTTGGAGATCTGGGACGGCGACGGGCCCAAATCAAGAACATAACGGGTCAGGGAGACATCCAGGCAGTTCAGGCCACCGTGCCACTGGGAGAAAGTTTCGGATATGCCGGCACGTTGCGCTCGCTTACACAAGGGCGTGCCAGTTACTCTCTAGAGTTCGACCAATACGAAGAGGCCCCTGCAGTAACAGTGGCCGCCTAACCCGCGCACTAAGGATTATAGGATTGACGACAACCAAACAGAAAATACGAATCATCCTCAAGGCGTTCGATCATCGCATCTTGGATCTTTGGTCTGGGCAGATCGTCGAGGCCGCTGAGCGCACTGGTGCCCAGGTAGCGGGACCTGTTCCGATGCCCACTACGATCAAACGCTTCTGCGTGATCCGATCGCCACACGTGTTCAAGGACTCCCGAGAGCATTTTGAGTTGAAAACTCACAATCGTTTGATCGATATACTTGAACCATCTTCGAAAACCATCGATTCGTTGACCCGATTGAACGTGCCCGCCGGCGTTCACATAACCATGAAAATGTAGTGGCCATGTCAGTTAGAGCTCTAATAGGTAAAAAGATAGGTATGACTCAACTCTTTGCCGAGAATGGCAACACAGTGGGTGTTACTGCTATTGAGGTGGGTCCATGTGTCGTGACGCAGATCAAGACCGTCCTCACAGACGGTTACGACGCTGTACAGTTGGGTTTCGGTGAGATAAAGAAACTCAACAAGCCTCTCAAAGGTCATCTCAATGCCGCCGGAGACCTGTTCCGACACCTGCGGGAGGTGGACGCCGAAGATGTGTCCGAATTCGAGATTGGTCAACGCCTTGATGTTAGCATGTTCGAAGTTGGACAGAATGTCGACGCAATGGGACTTTCCAAGGGTAGGGGTTTCGCCGGTGGGATAAAGAGGCACGGTTTCCACGGCGGACCAAAGACCCACGGCCAGTCCGACCGACATAGAGCGCCAGGTTCCGTTGGGGCAGGCACCACGCCAGGCAGGGTAATCAAGGGCCTCAACATGGCTGGTCACATGGGTAACTCCCAATTTACAGTGCGCAATCTTCAAGTGATGAGCGCGGACAAGGAACGGAATTTACTTTTTATTAAGGGATCGGTCCCTGGAGCACACAACTCCCTGGTTATAATTCGAAAGTCAGAATGGAGGCAGCGTTCTAGGTGAAACTTACGGTACAGAACATTCAAGGAGACACCGTTAGACGCATCACCGTTCGCGACGATGTCTTTGACGCACCGGTAAATAGAGCACTGGTTCACCAGGTCACGGTTGGACAGCTCGCTAATCTGCGCCAGGGTACTGCCGCGACAAGAACACGAAGTAACGTTGCAGGGGGAGGTAGGAAGCCACGACCTCAGAAAGGCACGGGCGCGGCCAGGGCTGGCTCAATCAGGGCTCCTAACTGGCGAGGTGGCGGAGTAGTCTTTGGACCCCATCCGAGGAGCTATAGACAGCGTACACCGAAACGGATGAGGCGCCTGGCCCTGCTATCTGTCTTATCGGACAAGTTGCGGGACGGCGAACTAATCGTGCTCGATAGTTTTGAACTGGATCAGCCCAGGACCGCCGAGATTGCCCAGATTCTTGGTATACTTGATGTGACCTCATCAGCGCTGCTCGTGCTGGATGGTGCAGACCCGGTTGTCTTGGCGGCCTCGAGGAACATACAGAATCTCAAGACGTTGCCGGCCTCATTGCTCAACGCCTTGGACTTGGTGAATCACCGCAAGGTAATCATGACCGTTGAGGCGCTACGCAAGGCCGAGAAGATCTGGGGTGGTTCCCGGCACAGCCCACATCATGGTCGCACGGATTCAGCCGCCTAAGAATTTGTGATATGAATAATTTTGACATATTGAGAAGACCCATAATTACTGAAAAGTCAACACTCCTACAAGAGCAGGGCCGTTATGCTTTTGAAGTGGCTATCAGGGCTACCAAGCATGATATCAAGCGGGCAGTGGAAGCGGCTTTTGAAGTCAATGTGCTGAAAGTCAACACAATGAACGTAAAGGGCAAGCCTAAGCGCTTCGGTCCACGGTTGGTTATGCAGAAGTCATGGAAGAAAGCAATAGTGGTCCTGGCCCCTGGCGAAACGATCACTATTTTCGAAGGTGTCTAATGCCACTGAAACGCGCAAAACCAACAACCCCAGGTAGACGAGGCGCTGTATTCCAGACCAACGACGATATCACACGCAGCAAACCTAAGAAGTCGCTCCTCAAACCGCTCAAACAGCGGGGGGGCAGGAGCCGCCACGGACGAATGACTGTCCGGCATCGGGGTGGGGGGCACAAGCGCCGCTTGCGAGTAATAGATTTCAAGCGGGATAAAACCGGCGTGCCCGGAGAAGTCGCGTCGATCGAGTATGACCCGAACCGGTCCTCGAGAATCGCCCTCATCAAGTACCAAGATGGGGACTGGCGCTATATCATAGCCTCTAATGGCATGAAGGTAGGAGACTCGGTGGCTGCGGGTGAGAGTTCGGACGTTCGTCCCGGAAACGCCTTACCCCTGAAGGCCATCCCCAACGGTACACTGGTCCATAATATCGAGTTGAAGGTCGGCAGAGGCGCTCAGATGGTACGCAGTGCCGGCGCTGCCGCGCAGATTCTGGCGAGAGAAGACCGTTATACACTGATCAGGTTGCCATCGGGGGAGATTCGCCAGGTTCTGAGCGAGTGTATGGCGACCGTAGGCCAGGTCGGCGCAGTAGATCACAAAAACATAAAGTTGGGTAAGGCCGGCAGAAATCGCCACATGGGTCGTAGACCAACGGTTCGGGGAGTCGTAATGAATCCCAGTGACCATCCGCATGGCGGTGGTGAGGGTCGATCCCCAATTGGGATGCCATCGCCCAAGACCCCGTGGGGCAAACCAGCCCTAGGTTACCGGACGCGTAAGAACAAATCGACCGATAGGATGATCGTAACTCGAAGAGGTAAAAATTAGGGGGCGCGGATGTCCAGGTCCATAAAGAAGGGGCCATACGTTGATGCCAAGTTAGCCAAAAAGGTGGATGCTGCTCGTCGCAGCGCCAACAAAGTGGTCATCAAGACCTGGTCAAGGGCCTCGATGATCATGCCGGACATGCTTGGGATGACCATCGCGGTTCATGATGGCCGACGGCACATTCCGGTATTCATAGCGGAAAATATGGTGGGCCATCGGTTGGGCGAATTTGCGCCAACACGAACCTTCCGAGGACACTCCTCTCGCTCCGAACGGATCTCAAGGCCCGAGTAACCGCTGGAATCTAGCGGTACATCTCGAATTCCAGGTACTAGGAAAACATCGTGGCTGTCAAGGCGACAATAGCAAATACGGGCACACCAGTGGCTAAGATCAAGCCAATACTTGACCTTGTCAGGGGCATGAATGCGGAACAGGCTTTGGAGATGTTGCGTTTCATGCCATCACCTGCAGCAACCCATGTGGAGAAAGCTGTCAAATCTGCCATCTCGAATGCAGAGAACGAACTACTAGCACGAAAGACGGAATTGAACATCGTGGAAGCCTACGCCAACCAAGCTACGAGGCTCAAACGCTTTAGAGCCCGTGCACGAGGTCGCGTAGGTAGGATATTTCGAAATAGCAGTCATGTTACGGTCGCAGTCGATGAGGAGGCATCGGAAATTGGGGAATAAGACGCATCCGATAGGCTTTCGAATCGGAGTCATCAAAGACTGGCAAGCCAAATGGTTTGCGGCAAAGCCAGATGAGTACCGTAAACTAGTATCCGAGGACATGAGCATCCGCAAAGCGGTGTACGATTCCTCCCCCGACGCAGGGATTGCGAGGGTGGACATCGAACGCGGCTCCAGCGATGTAACCATTGCGGTCCACACTGCCAGGCCCGGAATTGTAATAGGCCGTGGTGGACAGAAGGTAGAAGAGCTCAGGAAGTCCCTGGAAGAACTAACGGAAAGGCGGGCCCACTTAGATGTCCAGGAAATTCGCCATCCCGAATTGGACGCCTATCTGGTAGCAAGAGGCATCGCCGATCAACTGGTACGCCGCATCGCGTATCGCAGAGCCATAAGGCAGTCAGTTGGACGGACGATGCAGGCCGGGGCCCAGGGAGTTAAAATCATCTGCTCAGGCAGACTTGGGGGCGCCGATATCGCACGGAAAGAGAAGGCTATGGAAGGCCGAGTGCCCCTCCATACCCTCCGAGCTGACATTGACTTCGCAATCGCCGAAGCCGCTACCGATTACGGCCGCATAGGTGTCAAGGTATGGATATATAAGGGCGAAATTCTCCCTGCTCCTGTGGAGCGTGATGAAGAGATCGCCCCAATCGCAGTGACCGTCAAGCCGGAAGAAGAGGTAGAGCAAGATGCTCCAGCCGCGGAGAGTGAAATACAGGAACAAGCACCGGGGACGGCGTAAGGGTTTATCTGTCGCTGGAAGCACCATAAACTTCGGCGATTTTGGACTCAAGGCCACCGAACCAGCCTGGATCACCTCCAGGCAGATAGAGGCCGCCCGGCGTGTGATCACACGCTACGCCCGTAGGGGCGGGAAGCTGTGGATACGCATTTTCCCAGACAAGTCAGTCACCGCCAGGGCTGCAGAGACGAGAATGGGGAGCGGCAAAGGGCCAGTGGACCATTGGGTTGCAGTGGTACGGCCTGGCCGTGTCATGTTCGAGATGGCGGGCGTTCCGGAAAACGATGCAGTAGAAGCACTGAAGCTTGCATCCGCGAAGCTCCCTATAGCGACGAAAGTTGTCAAGAAGAGTGAATTTTGAGGTATGGATCATGTTAAGTGTTAGGTAGAGTTAACCTACTATCTAACTGATGGTTATTCTAGTACGGATTTGTTTCTTATTGATTTGATCAAAATTAGGGTCTACCAAAATATTCGGCAGGGTTTCTAGCGGTTCGTTTGATAAGCCGTTAGAAAATGGAAGTTAGAAGATGGAAATCGACGACATTAGAGCACTGATCGATGAGGATCTGGCGAATGAGTTCGAGGCCACCAAGCGCGAACTCATGAATCTTCGGTTCCGGGCGGCCACGATGCAACTGGCCGATGTGACCGAGATCAGGAGAGCGCGCAAGCGCATTGCCAGAATCAACACCGTGATGAGAGAAAGGGAGTTGGCCCAGGCCACGCAATGAGCTTCGAAAGACGCAAGGTTCGAATTGGTCGCGTAATAAGAGACAAGACGGATAAGACCGTTGTGGTGCTCTTTGAGTGGCGTCGCCCACACCCCCTCTACAAGAGGCCAATCAGACGAAGTTCCCAATTTAATGTCCACGATGCGAACAACGAAGCCATTGTCGGAGATTTAGTCAAGATCATTGAGTCGCGTCCCTACTCCAAGACCAAGCGTTGGAGACTGCTTGAGGTGCTTGAGCGCCAAGAAATCGCCGAGCTCCAGCCAGAAGACATAGTAATTGAAGATCCGGTAGGAGTTGAGGAGGCTTCGCCAGTCTCAGATGCCATCAGTGCCGACTCTCCAAAGGCTGATGCGCTGGAAGCCGAGCCTGAGCCTGAGGCCGAGCCTGAGGCCGAGCCTGAGGCCGAGGCCGAGCCTGAGGCCGAGCCCGAGGCCGAGCCTGAGTCCGAGGCCGAGTCTGAGCCTGAGGCCGAGCCTGAGCAAAAGGATGGACAGTGATCCAGATATATTCCAGAGTAAAGGTCGCGGACAACTCCGGAGCCCGTACTATAAGTTGCATAGGCGTGCCTGGAGGCAGCGGTCGACAATACGCGCGTCTCGGTGATGTCATCGTCGCGTCAGTCAAAGAAGCGGCCCCAGCATCGGCTGTTCGTAAAGGGGAGGTGGTCAGGGCAGTGATCATCCGCGCAAAAAAGCCTCATCGCAGGGCAGATGGCTCACACATTAGATTCGACGAAAACGCAGCTGTCCTAATTAACGAGGATCGGATGCCACGTGGAACACGGATATTCGGACCTGTCGCGCGGGAACTGCGAGACAAAAATTTCATGCGTATTGTCTCTCTGGCCCCTGAGGTACTCTAGGATGAAGCTTAGAAACAACGACAACGTGCTAGTAATCAAAGGCCGGGACAGAGGGAAGCAGGGAGCGATTACCCAGATATTCTTGGACAAGCGTAAGGTCGTAGTTGAGGGGGTCAACGTGGTCGTGCGCCACACCAAGCCCACCGGAACGGTGAGGCAGGCAGGCATCATTCAAAAAGAGATGCCGTTGCACGCCGCCAACGTGATGCTGATCTGTACCCACTGTAATCGCCCAACCCGGGTAGGCTCCAGGATACTGGCTGACGGGACAAAGGGACGAGTTTGTACCCGTAGCGGGTGCCAGGAAGTGATCGAATGACTACTGAGAATGATAAGGACAACGAGCAGATTGAGTCGTCCAAGCCGACACGTG
>CAYLLU010000030.1:0-15281 GCA_964384845.1 uncultured Dehalococcoidia bacterium | reverse complement strand
AAAGAAATCGGCCACCGCAAAGAATAAGACAAAGTCCGAAGGTGCACGCTCGTCCCGTAGTAAGGCCAAGACTACGAAGCCGAAGGCCAAAGATACTGCAAAGACTGCGCCGGAGCCTCTTGCCTTGCCTAGGCTGTTGACCAGGTATCGCGACGAGATAACCGGCACGCTCTTGAAGGAATTCGAGTACAGCACGCCCATGCAAGTGCCGCGCCTGAGCAAAATACTCTTGAACATAGGTATCGGAGCTGAGGCTATCCAGAATTCGAAGGCCATAGAGAGTGCCAGCAGAGATCTGACCCTAATCTCCGGCCAGCACCCTATCACGACACGCGCACGAAAATCTATCGCCGCGTTCAAGGTTAGAGAGGGTATGCCTATGGGTCTGGCGGTCACGCTTCGCAATCGCAGGATGTATGAGTTTTTTGATAGGCTGGTTAGTTCCGCCCTGCCTCGCATTCGTGACTTCCGAGGGCTGTCTAGAGAGTCTTTCGATGGGCGGGGTAATTACGCCCTGGGAATCAGTGAACAGGTCATATTTCCGGAGATCGATTACAATTCGATAGATCGAGTTAGAGGTCTGCAAGTAGTGGTAGTCACCACCGCTAGGACAGATCGGGAAGGGCTGAGGCTATTGGAATTGCTGGGAGTGCCTTTCGCTCGAGTCGAGGACGAATTAGCAGTGGCTTAGAGCCACCAAGACCCTAAATAGAGCGAGGTCGATTTGGCCAAGGCATCTAAAATAGCGAGCTGGAAGAAGCCAAAGCGCTTTACTGTCCGAGAGTACAACCGTTGCAACCGCTGCGGCAGGCCCCGTGCGTATATAAGACACTTCGGCCTGTGTCGAATATGCTTTAGGGAGATGGCACTCGTTGGCATGTTGCCCGGCGTCCGCAAGGCCAGTTGGTAATCGTGGCGGTCTGAGGAGAAAGAATGGCAGTAACAGATCCAATATCGGATATGCTGACGCGAGTTCGCAACGCAATCTCAGCACATCACGATACGGTGGAAATGCCCACTTCTAACACAAAGGTGGCGCTAGCAAATATCCTCAAGGAAGAGGGTTTCATAGAAGACTACGCCGTAGTCCGGGGCTCGGGAGCTCAGGGGGAGTTGAAGATAGCACTCCACTACCGCAGCGAAGGAGATTCGGCCATCTCGGGCATCAAGCGCGTGAGCAAGCCGGGACTTCGGGTTTACGTTGGGAAGGGCGAAATCCCACGCTTTTACGGAGGTCTTGGTGTGGCCGTTCTCTCCACTTCCAAAGGTGTGATGACCGGAAAACAGGCGTGGCGTGAAGGTGTCGGTGGAGAGGTGTTGTGTCATGTGTGGTAATGGATCAACGTTATGTCGAGAGTAGGCAGCCAGCCGATTCCTGTACCTGACGGTGTCGATGTCGCGATCAACGGCAGCGAAGTCATCGTCAAGGGGCCAGAGGGTTCGCTGAAGCAGCGTTTCCATGAAGACATGATCCTGTCCAATGACAGTGATATGGTCAAAGTTGCACGGCCCTCGGACCAGCGCCAGCATCGAGCGCTTCATGGCCTGACACGAACCCTGATTGCAAACATGATTGAGGGTGTGAGCCGAGGATACGAGAAAACCCTGGAACTGGTGGGGGTTGGTTATCGCGCCCAGCAGTCCGGCAAAGGGGTTTCGTTAAGCGTGATGCTTAGTCACACCATTGAAATCCAGCCCCCGGAGGGGATCGAGTTATTGGTCGAAGGGGCCAATATCATCCGTGTACGTGGAGCTGACAAACAGGCGGTTGGGCAGTTGACTGCCAAAATGCGCTCCGTGCGTCCGCCCAACCCCTATACAGGTAAGGGCATCCGTTATCAGGGCCAGCAGATCAAGTTGAAGCCTGGCAAAAGTGCCAGGAGGGCACTGGAATAATGGCAAGGGGAACCAAAACCAACACATATCGGCGGCATGCCCGCCATATTAGAGTCCGGCGTCGCGTCAAAGGTGGGGCGAACCGCCCACGTCTGGCTATCTTCAAAAGCCTGAGTCACGTCTACGCCCAGGTAATCGACGACACACTTGGGGTTACCTTAGTAGCGGCGTCTAGTCTGGAAAGCGACGTGCGCACGCAGATTGACGGTAAGCCGAAGTCGGAGGTATCCAAGCTTGTCGGCGCCTTGGTCGCACGCAGATCAATTGAGAAGGGCGTAACGACCGTTGTATTTGACAGGGGCGGACATAAATATCATGGTCGTATCAAGGCCCTTGCCGATGCCGCACGACAGGGAGGTCTAATTTTCTGATGGTTGGACGTCGACAATCCGGACGCCAAGGTAGAGACACCGATGAGGGTGGTGTCACCGAAAGAGTGGTCAAGATATCGAGGGTATCAAAGGTCGTTAAAGGAGGTCGTCACTTAAGTTTCAGCGCCCTCGTCGTAGTTGGGGACGGGGAAGGACACGTTGGCGTGGGGCTAGGCAAGGCCGATGCCGTGCCGGACGCCGTCAGGAAGGGCGGAGTAAACGCCCGCAAAAACTTAATAACCGTGCCTCTAGAAGGGACCACCATACCTCACGAGATTGTCGTTCGCTATGGCGCTTCAGAGGTAATGCTACGTCCAGCCCCTCCAGGGACAGGAGTGATAGCCGGTGGGTCTGTTCGAGCAGTCGTCGAGTTGGCGGGGGTCAAGGACATCACTACCAAGGCCCGTCACAGTACGAACCCGATCAACTGCGTTAAAGCAACTTTCAAAGGACTGTCGATGCTCAGAAACATAGAAACGGAGCTGGCGAAACGACGACACCTTGTAGAGTCTCCACCCCCTCGCCGCCAGTCGAAGCAATCCCCGAGGCGTAAATAGGAGAGCTCCCACTATGGGCAAGATCAACGTCACACTCAAGAGAAGTGCAATAGGCTATCCCCAGGACCAACGCGGAACCGTCGCGGGACTGGGACTTCGCAAACTTCACCAGACTGTGAAGCACGAAGACACCGCAACGATCCGTGGAATGGTGAAAAAGATCAGCCATCTTGTTGAGATTACAGAGGTCCCCGTTAATGAGTAGATGCCCGCTCTTCAATCGTGAAGAGACCGGCTAGCTGAACTAATGGCTCTCTCAGCAAACAACTGAGATCTGGAAATGATTTCGAGAACACAATGAAACAGCATCAACTAGCATTGCCAAGAGGGGCCAAAAAGGCCCGCAAGAGGATCGGCCGCGGAGACGGCAGCGGCAACGGAAGCTTTTCTGGAAGAGGCATGAAAGGCCAAAACTCCCGAAGCGGTGGCGGCGTACGTCCCGGATTTGAGGGCGGTCAGCTTGCCTTGATCAAGGGCCTCCCCACTATGAGGGGGTTCAACAACAGATTTCGCAAAGAGTTCAGCGTCGTAAACCTAGATGGACTGTCGAAGTTCGAGGCTGGCAGCGATGTTACACCACAAATCATGTTAGGTAAGGGGTTGATCAAGGACCTTAGAGTCCCGGTGAAGGTTCTTGGACGTGGTGACGTCACGGGGCCGCTTACTGTCGAAGCGCACCGGTTCTCTGCGTCTGCCAAACGAAAAATCGAGGCGGCGGGGGGAACCGTGAAAGAGATCGAAGAGTGAGACAAGCACGGCCCTCTCAGCAGTCAGAAGTATCCAGGCCGCAACTCATCCAGTCGATGATAGACGCGATGCGCGTGCCGGATCTTCGTGCCAAAATACTATTCACACTGGCCATGTTAGTGGTCTACCGGTTCATATCCCACGTACCAGTCCCGGGTGTTGATCCTCAGGCGTTGTCTCAGGCCTTCGAGGCCAATGCCCTGCTGGGATTTTTGGACCTATTCAGCGGCGGTGCCTTAGTAGGGATGAGTGTGGCTGCCTTGGGTGTGTACCCTTATATCACGTCTTCGATTGTGATTCAGATCTTGACCCCGGTGCTACCGCAACTCAAGGCCTTATCCCAAGAGGGAGAGTTCGGGCGACAGAGGATCAATCAGCTTACACATTGGTTGACTATTCCCGTTGCCTTCTTCCAGGCCTGGGGGACACTTACATTCCTGCGAGCTTCGCCCGTGTTCCCTGATGTCCAGTTCGGTCTCAATGCCACCATGATAGCGATGCTCTTCTCGATGGTCGCAGGAACGATGGTAAGCGTCTGGCTCGGTGAACTGATTACTGAGCGTGGCCTCGGTAACGGTATCTCACTGATCATCTTTGGTGGCATAGTAGCGCGGTTTCCGCAGGTAGTGGGTCAAGGATTTCTGGAGAGCGACCAGGCAGCTGGATTGCTGTTACTCGGCCTCTTCGGTCTGGGAATAATCTACGTAATAGTCTTATTTACCGAAGCCCAGCGCAGGGTTCCTGTTCAATACGGACGCAGCGTGTTCCGGGGTGGCAAGATGCAGCGCCAAAGTGGCGCCACCTTCCTGCCACTACGGGTCAACTCTGCCGGGATGATCCCGCTGATCTTCGCCTCGTCAATGATGATATTGCCAATTACCGTAGCCAGTTACTTCACTACCGGACTGACCGATAGTCTGTTTGTCAGAGCAGCACGGTTCTTTTCGGACGCTCTGGACCCTTCGCGCTTCCCGTACTTTGCGGGGCTGTTCATACTTGTGGTCCTGTTTACGTTCTTTTATACGATGATCGTGTTCCAGCAACAAAACCTTGCAGAGAACCTACAGCGGAATGGAGGATTCATTCCAGGTATACGACCCGGTCGACCGACGCAGGAATATCTCAACCGAGTGATAATCCGGATTACTTGGGGTGGAGCGTTCTTTCTCGGCACCATCGCGGTTCTGCCATTCTTTGCAAGAATCGCCACAGACGTCCGTGCGCTGACGATAAGCAGCTTTGGACTACTGATCATGGTCGGCGTTGCCCTGGATACCATGAGGCAACTTGAAGCTCAGCTTATGATGCGTAACTATGAAGGGTTCATTCGCTAGCCGTGGAACACCGCGTGATTTTGCTTGGCCCACCTGGAGCGGGAAAGGGGACACAGGCGTCTCGAATAGCCGAAAGCTTGTCTGTGCCAAAAGTAGCATCGGGTGACCTGTTTCGTGACCAGCAGGCGCGAGACACGAAGCTTGGGCGACTTGCACGCTCTTACATGGAAACCGGAGGCCTGGTACCCGACGATGTCACCATCAGGATTGTGATGGAATGGATCAAAGCCCACGAGGGAGAGGGTGGATTTCTCTTGGATGGCTTTCCACGAACCCGGGTCCAAGCCGAGGCTCTGGACCGGGAGATAGTAGAGTCCGGTGGAATCGACAGGGCGCTGTACGTGAATGTGAGCACGAAGGAGTTGGTGCGTCGACTAGCAGGGAGGATAATCTGCCGTAGTTGCCAGACACCATATCACGAGTACTCTTCGCCACCCATTATGGTTGGCAAGTGCGACCGATGCGGAGGAGACCTCTACCAAAGAGACGACGACAAAGCTGAGGCAGTCCAAAAACGACTAGAGGTCTACTTCAAAGAGACCGATCCCTTGGTGCAATTCTATCGCGAAGCTGGAATTCTTAGAGAGATTGACGGTGAAGGCACAGTGGAGGATGTAGGGACTGCGCTGCTCGAGGCCATAGAGCGTTAGGCGTACATCGCTTGGTTGAGTTGCATAAAATGGTAGAATATTGGGTCGGAGTTAATAATGGGCCCTTTGACATAACCGGATGGCAATCACGAAACGAGGAGATGGACCATCGAGCATTCAACCAAGCTTGGGACCATGAAGCATGGAGGAATCACAATAAAGTCCGCCAGGGAGCTGGGCTACATGCGTGAGGCCGGTCGCATCGTCGCTGCTGTCAAAGTAAAGTTGGCAGAGGCGACCGAGCCTGGTGTCACGACAGCGGAACTCGATAACGTAGCCGAGATGGAGATACGTAGACTGGGCGCCGTGCCTTCCTTCAAAGGGTTGTACGGCTTCCCAGCCACCATATGTGCATCTTTTAACGAGGAGATCGTGCACGGGATACCCTCGAGTCGAGCACTCCAGTCCGGCGATATTTTGAGCTTGGACGTAGGGGCTGTCGTCGAGGGTTTTCATTCCGACAGTGCCTTCAGCGTGGGCGTCGGTGAGATAACCGATAAGCAGCGTAGGCTCATAGACGATACAAGGGAGTCGCTGAGGGCCGGGATAGCGAAGGCCAAAGTAGGAAACAGGGTCGGAGACATATCTGCGGCAGTCCAAGGATATGCGGAGCCACTTGGCTACGGAATCGTTCGGCAGTATGTTGGCCATGGAATCGGTCGGGATTTACACGAGGACCCTCAAGTACCCAACGTCGGCGTAGCCGGGCGCGGTTCTCTACTACGTGAAGGCATGACTCTGGCAATAGAGCCGATGCTTAACTTGGGTACTTGGAAGACGTCGGTAAAGTCGGATGGTTGGACGGTGGTGACCGCGGACGGCTCTTGGTCAGCTCATTTCGAGGATACCATAGAGATAACCAGCAATGGCGCTAAGGTATTAAGCAGCCTATGATCTGCCACGAAGAAGCATAACATGCCAAAAAAGGAAGCCATAGAGGTTGAGGGAGTGGTATCCGAGTCCCTGCGAGATGCCACGTTTAGAGTCGAGCTTGCCAATGGCCATGAAGTCATGGCTAAGATATCGGGCAGGCTCAGGGTTCATTATATACGTATTCTACCTGGAGACAGGGTATTGGTCGAATTGTCGGCCTACGACCTGTCACGCGGCAGAATAACCTATCGATTCCACAACTGACTAGACTACCGATACATAGGGTTTCAAATTCGGGAGGCCGGGGTGAAAGTATCTGCATCGGTGAAGAAAAGGTGCGCCAAGTGTCGGATTGTCCGACGCAAGGGACGTGTGATGGTAATGTGTGAAAATCTTAGGCACAAGCAAAGGCAAGGCTAACGATGTATCAGTCTATGTGCAACTTGAGATCCTTCTTTCCGGCGGTCTCCCCGTCCGGATACTGGGGTCAGTCAGAAAACACTACTTGATTGGGGGAACGCTATGGCCATAGTCTCTGGGGTCAACATCCCAGACAACAAGCGCGTTGAGATCTCACTACAGCACGTCTACGGGATAGGGCTATTCCAAGCCAAGGATGTCGTATCCAAGGCTGGTGTGACAGGTAACCCCCGAGTGCGAGATCTTACCGAGACGGATCTCGCCCGCATCCGAGAGGTAGTGGATCGCGAGAAGAGGGTTGAAGGTGATCTTCGTCGTGAGATTAACATTAATATTAGAAGACTCATCGACATCGGCTGTTACCGAGGGGCACGACACCGTCGCGGCTTGCCTGTCCGGGGTCAGCGGACTCGCACGAACGCGCGAGCGAAGCGTGGCCGCAGAGTGCCAGTCGCAGGTCGTAGGCACACGACTACCAAGTAGGGACACTTACGAAAATCTTTTTGAAGGGCCGGAAACTAGAATAGAGGGGAGAAGATGCCTAGAGCACCTAGAACCAGAAGACGGACACGGAAAAACGTTCCTGTAGGCCGTGCCTATATCCAATCGACATTTAACAACACACTAATAACACTGACTGATCCTCAGGGCAACCCAATCGCCTGGGGCAGCGCGGGAACAGTCGGGTTTAAAGGCTCCCGCAAGTCCACGGCCTTCGCTGCTCAAAAGGCGGCGGAATCCGCCGCGCGCAAAGCCATGGAGCAAGGTTTGCGTCAGGTGGAAGTATTCGTAAGGGGACCAGGAGCCGGAAGGGAAGCAACCATCCGAACGCTGGCATCAGCCGGGATCATGATCACCACCATTCGCGATGTGACCCCTACACCCCACAATGGTTGCCGTCCTCGCAAGCGAAGACGAGTCTAGCGGAGTTGCACATTGGAGCACGAGTCACGAGCCCTCTCACCACTTGGATTGAGCACGCTGTTGGACGAAACCTTTTCGATATATGGTACATATATGGTTCGGTGGTTCGTGATAGCAGCCCTGGTACAGGTGCCCGTTGGCCTGATCACAATTGGCCTGGGTCATCTATCTGGCGATCCGATGATCGCATTTGTTGTGTATGTTCTGGGGATGATCGGAGCAGTGTTGGTCTATGGTGCGATTGCGTATGGAGTAGAACAGCATTACGTAACAGGAGAAGTTGCAACTCGAGAGTGCTATACAAGGGTATGGCGAAATGTGCGGTCTTTGATACTACTGGCCCTCGTGCCAGTGGCCGTGATAATAGCGCTGGCTCTGCCCTTACGGTTCGGGAGCGATCTCGCCGGGACCACCCTCGTCCTGCTTTTGCTACCGTTGGCGGTCTCCGCGGCGGTGTACTGGTCAATGGCTGTCCCGACGGCAGTTATCGAGGGGAAAAGGGCGATGCTGGCGATAATACGCAGCTTCGCCCTGGTGAGAGGCAGTTGGATGCGGGGATTTGGGGTCGCTCTAACCTTGGTGCTGATTGCGCTGGGTATGGCGATTGTGGTCTCGATCCCGACGAGCCTGGCAACCGAGTTCTTGAACACTACACTCGCTTCCAGAACGACGTCAGTGGTGGTAGGGATAGGTGACATCCTAGTGAGCGTCATCGTTCCTCCGGTCCTGCTGATCGCATGGACGCTTTTGTACAATGATCTGCGGGTAAGAAAAGAGGGGTACGACGTCTCTGCGATGTCCAATGAACTGGGTATCGAGGCGACCTGAACATCCACGAGTCCATAGAGACGACTGAAAGGGCGAGGCAAGAAGAAGAATGGCACGATATACTGACCCAGTTTGCCGGCAATGTCGCCGCATAGGCGAGAAGCTATTTCTAAAGGGTGATCGCTGCTACACGCCGCGGTGCGCCGTAGAACGACGAAAGCGACCACCGGGGGAGCAAATACCGCGTAGGCGTCGCTCCTCCGATTGGGCAATCCAACTCAGAGAGAAACAGAAGGCCCGTTTCACCTACGGCGTACTGGAGCGGCAGTTCCGTAAATACTTCGATGTTGCTCGTGAGCGGTCGGGTGCGACGGGTGACCTGCTACTGCAGATGCTCGAGATGCGTCTGGATAACGTTGTTTTCAGATTGGCCTTTGTGGATTCACGCCGTCAGGCACGTCAGTTAGTAAACCATGGGCACTTCAAAGTCAACGGTAGGAGACTAGACATCCCTTCCTACCAGGTCAAGCCCGGTGACAACGTAAGTTGGATGTCCGTCGGTGACACCGTCCCCGAATTCATAGAGACACTCACGGACGGGCTGCCCAAGCGCCCGGTCCCTCAGTGGCTGCGCCTGGATACCGAAAATTTGGAAGGCCAAGTCATCACTGAGCCTAACCTGTCCGAGATAGACACCGGAATCGAATCTCGCCTAATTGTGGAGTTCTATTCCAGATAGCTCTTCATCTTGTATCAGTAACACTGCAGTAGACTAGTTGCAGGCCATAGGAGATACCGATCACATGTTGAGTTTTCAGACGTTTGAAGCAGAAGAAACGCCGGAGTCAGAGCCGGAACCGATACCGAGTCCGATAATTGAGATCGTCGAGACCGACGACCGCTACGGCAAATTTGTCACTGAACCTCTGCCAAAGGGCTACGGATTGACCCTGGGTAATCCCCTCAGACGTGTCCTTTACAGTTCCCTGCCAGGTACCGCTGTGACATGGATAAAGATCGAGGGTGTCCTCCACGAGTATGGAACCATCCCCCACGTCAAGGAGGAAGTGGTTGAGTTGTTGCTCAACATCAAGCGCATCAGACTTAGATCCGAGGTAGAGAGGCCTGGTAAGTTACGCCTAGAGGTTGCAGGCCAAGGTGAGGTTAGCGCCGGAGATATCATGGCCTCATCCGACTATGAAGTCGTTAATCCGGAACTTCATCTGGCGACTCTCGATTCTGATGAATCAAAATTATCGATCGAGCTGAATGTCGAGCGCGGTACGAGTTATGCTGAGGCCACAAAAGGTGAAGGCCTACCCATCGGCGTGTTGCCGGTCGATTCCATCTACACACCTGTCCGCAAGGTCAATTACACCGTTGATAGCATTCGTGTGGGTCAGAGAACCGATTTCGAGAGGCTGACTATGGAGATATGGACCGATGGCTCCATATCTCCCCTAGACGCACTGCAACAGGCAGGCAATATCCTCGTCGGTCAGTTCTTCCTGTTTGCCAACGCCCAAAAAACCGTAGAGGCCGCGGCCGATGGCTCCCCGATCGTCAACATATCTCCAGAGCATTACAACACCTTGGTCGAGAAGCTCGAACTTTCATCCAGGACCCTCAACTGCCTGAAGAGAGCCGGTCTGGACGCGGTGGGACAGATACTTGAAATGAAAAAGACTGATTTGCTCCAGATAAAAAACTTCGGGGAGAAGTCCATGACAGAGCTCTACGACAAATTGCGGGAAATGGATTTGCTACCCACTGAGCTCGACCCGGATATTGATGAAGAAAAAATGGAGGCTGAGGTTGAGGAATTGGACGTAGTCACGGCTAGTGCCTCTGATAGCAAAGATGAAGGAGACAAATCGTGAGGCACCGAATAGCCGGACGGAAGCTTTCCCGACCCACCGCACATCGTATAGCCTTGCTTCGTACGGCGGTAACCGACCTACTGCGGCACGAGACTTTGCAAACCACCGATGCCAAAGCCAGAGAGATCAGGAGAATGGCCGAAAAGGTCATCACTCGAGGTAAGACGAATACACTGCATAGTAGACGTCTTGCAGCAACAGTGCTCCGAGATAAGAAGGTTCTGTCCAAGGTCTTCGACGAGCTTGGAACGAGGTATGGGGATCGCCCAGGAGGCTACACTCGTATAACAAAGTTGGGCAATCGCAAGGGCGACGCAGCCCCGATGGCCATCATCGAACTACTACCTTAGCAGGAAATTCTTCTGCCAGAGAATTGCCCTAATCGAAGACTTATTGCACAGGATCGATGTGAAAAACGATCCATGAGACTGGCCTTAATTGTCGAGTATGACGGAACCGATTACAGTGGCTATCAGTACCAAGATAACGCGCCGAGTATCCAGGGGGAATTGGAGAAAGCGATAACGAGGCTGACTCGCGAGAGGACGCGCGTCAGAGGAGCAGGCCGGACCGATGCAGGTGTCCACGCCCTAGGACAGGTTGTAGCGTTCGACACCGAATCGGACTACCCGCCCGAAACCTTTATCAAAGCGCTGAATTATTATCTGCCTAACGATATCGCGGTTAAGGAGGCACATAGGGTTTCCCCTAACTTCAACCCGCGGCGCATGGCACTGAGCAGGCTATACGTGTACAGTGTGTATGTGGGATCGACGAGATCACCACTGAGCCGTCGTACCGCCTACCGAGTCGGCGAAGGATTGAAGTTGGAGAGAATTCGTAGAGCAGTTCGACACTTGGTGGGTGTCCATGACTTCGCTGGGTTCGCAGGTCCGTTGGAAAGACCTGATGCCAGTACAGTCCGTGAGATGTTTGAGGCAAGAGTCAGATCAAAGGGGGATATCATTACAATGGAGATCGAGGGTAACGCGTTCCTCCCTCATCAGATGCGCCGGATGGCCGGAGCGCTGGTAGATGTAGGATTTGGACGCTTGGGCCCCTCCGAGGTCCTGGCAATTCTAGACCGGCGCCCCGGTGCGGCGATTGCTCGGTCGCTACCTCCGCATGGACTTAGCCTAATGAGAGTAACGTATGCCAATTTCCCGCCGAAAGCTGGTGCCTAGATGCAATCCTATACAAAACACCATACGACCCGAAAGTCCGACCTGGAACCTGATTGGCACGTCGTCGACGCCTCCGGTAAGACCTTAGGTAGGTTCGCCACTGAGATCGCGGTACTTCTAATGGGTAAACGCAAGCCTCAGTACGTCACCAACCTGAACACCGGCGATTTCGTGGTAGTCGTGAATGCCGAGAAGATCGTGGTTACCGGCAAAAAACTAGAACAGAAGATGTACTACCGCTACAGTGGGTATCACGGTGGCTTGAACGAACAGAATCTATCGACCGTGCTCGAGAAGACACCTGCACGTGTCATCAAGCAGGCGGTCAAAGGAATGCTTCCCAAGAACACACTGGGAAAGCACATGCTCTCTCGTCTAAAGATTTACATAGGGGAATCACACCCGCACGAGGCCCAGGTTAAGGCCGCACAGAAACAAAAGTCGGAGGAGGCCTAGAGGTGGAGCAGCAGCACTATTACTACGGCACGGGGCGGCGTAAGACATCGGTCGCCAGAGTCAGAATCTACACGGAACAAGGTCCGATAATTGTCAACGGAAGGCCTATGGAGGAAATGTTCGGCTGGCCTACCTGGCGAGAGCTTATCACTGAGCCCTTCAGGATCACCGAGACAGAGGGTCAATTCAGAGTGATCGCCAAGGTAAGTGGTGGTGGAGTCGTCAGCCAGGCAGGCGCGCTGAGACACGGCATCTCCAGAGCACTCCTGGAGCTTGACGCTTCGTTAAGACCACGCCTCAAAGGAGCCGGTCTTTTGACCCGCGACGCAAGGGAGAAGGAGAGCAAGAAGTACGGTCTGAAACGCGCTCGCAAGGCTCAGCAGTGGACCAAACGTTAGTGTGTATCTCGATCTACCCAGAATCAAGAACGCCCCCGATACCGGGGGCGTTCTTGATTCTGGGTAGCAGGCTGCCCTCAAACTAGTCTAGGTGCCGTATCAAATCATTTAAGAAATTGGGGATTTGCCCGATAGCACGGGCAGCCTACCACTGTGTATAATGTGCGATAGAGACAGGTGGCTGTGGTGGAAAGCTTATGGCGAGTCTCTAGAAAGGAGGTAGGGCATTGGATAGTAGTACGTGGAGGTGTTCCCGGTAGATGTTCCCTGGAGCATCTCTAGAAGAGGGCCTCGCTGAAGCGAGGCCCTAATCAGTTGTCAGGCATACGGCTCGGTCTCACACCCTCCCACTACACTAGACACACGGAAACAGCCATTCGGACAAGCTCCAAGGCATTGATACTCATTCGCGTCCGATCGGGTAGACCTCGTCCTGCACTCTTGTAGAGTTTCGATCTCACATCACTCCCGTTCGTTAAGGATATGATGGTTCGCCCCTTCGCCAAATTCTCTGCAGTATCGTCTATGTCCGGTATACCATGTAGTACGAGGCCGAGGTCCGCACCAGTCTGACTCCTGATAGCCCTCGCCACCTCTCCGGCAAGCACCTCGGCATCAGGAAGCGGCTCGTCCAATATAACCGGAGGTCTAGAGTTGGCCAGCAACCGTTGAATCGCCATTAATTCGTTGCCAATTATGCCCATCAGGAAATGCTCGGGGCTGGCATCGAGCAGACGTCCCGCGACCAATCCACCCGTCAGATCCTCGTAAACCGCGATAGTCTTATCAGACCTACGTAACAACACCCCTACAGCGTCCTCAATCGACTCCTCATCCACTGCGAACACCCGCGAACCTAGAAGTCTCCGTACCTCCTCCTCGACGGGGTCCATCAATTTGGCTGCCTCCGTCTTGTCCGATGCCTTGGCAGCGATCCGAACGTCCACCTGCCCCGGATGCGCTAGTACGCCGACCGTAGGATTACTGGAGTTAGCGATCAGATGGCCGATTAGTTCGTCTACCGCGCTCTCTCCCATGTCAACAACCTTCAACACCCGAAAGGTGATCACATCTGAGAGTTCGAACCTCTTCCCCAAGTACGGTACGACCTCGTTGTCGAATAGCCACTTCATCTCGAATGGGACTCCTGGCAGCGCGATGATGACACCCTTTTTGTTCTCCACGATAAAAGACGGCGCGGTGCCGTTGGGGTTGTGTACCGGGATAGCCCCATCGGGTACGTAGGCCTGCCTCTTATTATTTGAGGTCATGATATATCCTCGACTTCGAAATCGCTGCTCGATGTCCTTGAGTAGCCCTGGGTGCAATACCAGCTCGCGGCCTGTCACCTCGGCGATGACCTCCCTAGTAATATCATCCTTGGTGGGACCAATTCCCCCGCCAGTGATAACAACGTCTGATCGATCCAAAGCTTGGCTTATCACGGCCGCCATGCGCTCAGGGTTGTCTCCAACAATGGTTTTGTGAAACAGATTTACGCCCAGACTGGTGAGTCGCTGAGCCATCCACGAGGCGTTGGTGTCCACGATCTGTCCCAGTAGAAGTTCAGATCCTATCGACACTATTTCGGCGTTAACCATTGGATTCTCCATTGATCGCGATTTTAGTCAAAGTGAGTCGCAGTGGAGTGAGGTATTGTACTGGGGGCAGGTGTAAAAGGTGGACACTTACTCCACGGTCCAACTTTAGGGCCACCGGCCTCTGGCCCCTTCCTTCCCATAACGAGGCGTACAGTAGGCATCACCACTTTGCCAGAATACGGGAAGAGCGCGCTAGATTTAGCCGTGGCGATCCCGGAGCAGCGTCGCGCCCTGGCTCAAAGCACTTAGTTTTACATATGCCTCATCGAAGTCCATTGGGTTCAGACTAGAAGGAGCAAAACCACAGTCCGGATTCAGAGTCAGGCGGCTACATAGGCACAAACTCCATGGCCCTCTCCGCGATCTGCTCAGGACTCTCGACGGGTGCGTCGGTATGATCTACCACGCCGAGCCCCAGCACCTTATGCTGATGGAATTGCCGCAGGACGTCAATACCTCCCGCATAGGGAGTGGCAAACTCCATAGTGAACCTGTCGACCTTCATTTGCCCCAGAGCGGCAATTATCAGGTCGTAGGGGCCCTTAGAGCCATGTAGACGATCAAATAAGAAATAAGGAGCGTAGCCAATAGGTGGACGCTTAGGAAGACCCCTTCAAGCTTCAGTGCCTGGGCAATTAAATGGCTATCCGTCAGGCTCCCTGATCGTGGTAGACCGTCTCTATGGCTACTCAGAGACGGTAATTGTCCCCACCATTCCAAGGAGCTCGTGGGGGATGCACGTTAACTTGTACTCACCTGGGGCATCGAATGTGAATGAAGTGCTCTCGGTCATCCCTCCATCGACACTGACGTCAATATCAAGTGCCTCCACGGTGAAGGTGTGGAACTCGGTCTCGGAGGTGAGGGTGAAACTGACGCACTCACCCTTCGTGAAACTCAGCTCCGAAGGGTCGAACCGATAGTCTCCGGTCCCGGCCGGATCCTGCAAAATTACCTTTCGTGTGATGCCGTCTTCGCAATCGCTCTGCGCACCCGTCTCCTCGTCACTCTTGGCTGGACTCCCAATGATGGTCTGGGAGGCGGACTTAATGAACTCGGCAGAGGCCGCTTTGGGGGGTGCTGGGGAGTTGACACCGGTCTGAGGCGCAGGATCCCCAGAATCGCAAGCCAGCAGTAGTAGAGCCAGCACAAATCCAAATGTCAATGAAAAAGCGATCAGCTTCAACGGCGTCCTCCTCGATTGAACGAGCAAATTCGTTGT
>CAYLLU010000029.1:16870-25833 GCA_964384845.1 uncultured Dehalococcoidia bacterium | reverse complement strand
TCGTCGTCTATGAATAGACACGATACCTTACCTTCACTCATCTCATTCCCTCCATGCGATCTACGAATTTAAACCTTAACACCGGAATCTAAAACAGTGGCAAAGGATTTTCAGAACAAATTTCTTTTTGTGGGCAGGACTTGGGTTACAGCTGCGAAGATTCTTTTTTCTTAAGGCCTAAACCCTACCTCTTTTGATCCCAACAATACAACAATATACGGTTGGAGAGTTAGTCTCAAGTGGATCAATGAACATTTGCGGTGGCATGAGAGCGTATATTTATGTAAACAATGCTAAGAGTCATCTATCAACTAGTGTTTGAATTGTAGTGAATATAGATCAGAGTCTCGCAGTGCGAACCTGAGTCGCACTGGCTGGCCCTCGAGGTTACTAACGTCAGTGATACCGTTCCATGATACTGTGCGTTCCAAATCGTCTCCATAGATCTCATCACAGTCTTTGATACCAAAACCTTCTATCGTTTGGCCGTTGGAGTCCTGAATCTCGACGCGGATGTCTCCCGCAATGGATGAGGAGAAATTTAGTGAAAGTCTCCGGCCCTCAAAGACTAGCGGGTGTGTCAGGAGTTCGCCACCACTAAGTCTTGCATTAGCCGATACAAAACCGTCGATACGTAGATTGTAACGGCGCAACCGTTCGGTGATTTCCATCTGTTCGTGTGCTTCGGTCACATATATTGAGATGTCATCTGGAGCACCTTCTATATGAGACTCAGTTTCTACCAGGCCCCAGTTTTGGTAGTTATCGCCATAGAACCATCCACCGGTATCTCTGAGTCCTGGTCTGATAAAAGATTCTGGCCAGACGTTGAAATTTAGCCCGTCCCTGCTGGACATTAACATTCCATCGGTTAAAGCGGTCCCCTCACGTTCACTCGAACTGGCACGGATTTGACGATACTCGAGCTGGGGAAGTTTCCTTGTAGAGTCGGTCCAGCCGCGATCAACATAACGCGTAGGGAACCCCAAAAAGATATGAGGAGCCCTGTAGTAGGGTATAACCTTATTCTCATAGAGTTGGCTCACTCGGCCTGGGGAATAGCCTAGCCATTGTGGTTTGGGCCACTTCATAAAGTCTTTAGTTGTCGAGGTTTTGATGTCTCGATCAGAGTTGTGGAACCCGTCTTTATATGCATAGCCTTCATGGTTACCTTTACCATCACGACCTGGTCGAAAGTCCCGGTGGTATTCACGGTATTCTCCTCGGATACTGTCCCAAAAGGCCAGATTGTGAGAATCAAAGGCGCCGTCGGTGATTATCATGTCGTCAGATATCATTGACCAGTTAATGCCGTCGGGTGATTTAAACGAGTACAGACCTTTGGCTTGCCTTCCAGGGTCTTCATCGGCGGAGCCTAGTGCCTTGTATAAGGCTTGCGGGTCGCAGTCGGGGTTGGTGTCTTTGAAGGGAGCAAAGTTACAAGATCCAGGCCCTTCCCAGATAATGTTGTTATCGCTGGACCCTTGGAATTCAACGATTCCAAGGCTAGGCCGTTCCCACTTGATGCCGTCTCTGCTTTCGGCGTAGCATACGAACGTATGCAGTACGTTCATCGCCCCTTGTTTGGAATGATCGTACTGGATGTAGTCTACTTGCTGTCCCCGGTAATACATACGGTATTTGTCGGAATCCTTGAATACCGATATGCCGTTGCAGGAGTTACCTTCCCATGGCTTGTCAAAGCTCATAGATACATCTCGCGGAGTTGGGTTGTGCATAACTAGGTTCACTCCGGACAGGTTGTCGATAAGATAGTCGTCCACAAACAACTCAAGTCGTGAGCCGATTTCGATCGTGGATGTGGTCAATGGGTATCTCCTGGTGTTGGTCGTACTATTCGAAATATCTGCACTAGTTTTTTATCGCGCTCATCGTCTCAAAGATCGAGTCGCCAATGTGATGAGTCTCTACTAGATATGTTTATTTTTAGGATGTGGTAGTGCACTGCACTAATAGAGGAAAATTTCATCTGACCGGGGGGATCAATCTAATCTGAACGCACGATTTAACCTTATCTAACTTTGAAGTTTACGGTCTTTGGTTAGAGACCAATCTTGGCAAGGTTATTTCCAGAGGTCCGTTGAGGAGAAGCCATGCTCTCTATATATAGAGGGTAACGTAAAAAGGGTGCGAGAAGTCCATATTTTGGAGGCAGTTCTGGTGGAACTTATGAGACAGAACTTTGTTTTGGTGTCCATTACTGAGGATAGAACTACACTTTTCGACATGTCGGACACCTGTTGCTCGATTTCCAACACATTACGAGACCTAGTTTGCTAATTTGTCTGAATATTACTATTGGATTCCATACACCATAGATGGCCGTTTGGGGAACAAAGCTTTCAGCACACTTCGGGCTTCGACGGAGGTGATCAGGCAGTCCGGGTAAGCATACTCGATATCCTCTAATGTCCGAAACCCGAACAACAGTTGGAGGAATGTTAGTCCGGGAAACAAAGCATCGACCGTATCCCACGTCTCTGAAAGATCGTTCTGGGTCGGCAGCCGTCTCTCAGCAGACAATTTGCCGTTTAGAAAGAAAATACGCAGCCCTCCTGTGG
This sequence comes from uncultured Dehalococcoidia bacterium, assembly GCA_964384845.1. Lineage (GTDB taxonomy): Bacteria > Chloroflexota > Dehalococcoidia > Lucifugimonadales > CAJWER01 > CAJWER01. Next base: position 23,251 of record CAYLLU010000029.1, on the reverse strand, counting down.
TAAAGCCAATGTTGAGCTTGCCAGTGTAATCTGCGGCTACCGAGTCTACCAATCGTTGTTCCAGTACAGGGGCGATGTGCATTACGAATTTTGGTAGATTTGCAAGCCTAATGTACCATGCTGCTGGGATATGTGAGCGCTCAATTTTAGGCAACTGGTCTCCCATGGCCTCATACGCTGGGTGGTCGGTCCCGAGGGAAAGTGCAAACTCGCCGTTATATGATTTGTTCTGTCTTGTTGCATAGATCTTCCCGGTCTCGCTCAAGTACCGTACCACGCTGGGCGTGACCGACATCCAAGAGGTCCCCGACTTTAACTCGTAGATGCCGGCAACCATCTCTCCGTTCCGTAGTCGGTAACCGTGCCGTAGCATCCCTATTGATTCTCCGCTTTGCGACTCGATTACACAGGTGACGTTCCAACGTGTGGATTTAGCAATAGGAGCGTTAAGGTCGTATGTAAACATCTCTTTATCACGCACGCACGACACCAAGTATCGCTCCATGCCTTTACTATAGAGATGAGTTATCAGTCCTAGGTCTTCCTCCCTAGCTTGACGTATCTTATAAGGCTCCGTATCGTCCTCACTCAGATAGGGTACATTTTGCGCGTATCCTCCACGTCCACCGTTCAATGTAAGTGCAAATTCATAACCGAACTGGCGATAGAACCAGGGAATACCAGTGATGCTTTGCACCTGCTCACCCCGACGAGCACTCCATTGATGAACTAGATCCATCTGTGCCCGTATCAGACCCCGTCGACGATACTCTTGATGGGTCATCACCGCGTCAATGCGCCCCACTCCGAAATTAATCCCGCCGTAGGACCAAGTCTGCGAGATTAGATTTAGAGTCGATACTATACGGCGCTCAGGAGTATGTTCCACTAGCGTCCAATCCTGAGGTCCGAAGTTGGGCAGGTTGCCTTCCATGAGAGCACGGGTCCAGACCGCTGTGGACGCTTCAGGCTCTTGGAGATCACCACCGTTGATAGCCACGAACTCCGCCAGCTGCTCTGTGTCATCGATAGTGGCGTTCCGTAGAAGTAGACCATCTCCAAGATCTATGGGGAGTTGGACCTCATCCTTAGATATGTAACACCTCTCAGTTGTCACTCAAGTCCCAATTATCCGTAATCAAACTAACTGGACTCCAAGTAAGACACCATTCTTGCTGAGAGTGATGATAGCAACCGACGACCAGCGTCCCACTTCTCAGCTTGGGCAAGAGATATTCCCTGTACTTCAAATAGAGACAAGTCCATCTGGGTTCTTAATTCTGGTCAGAGCGATGTGGTAAATGTAAACTATGGTTATCCTCTGCGGTTCAGGGCAACTTTTCGGATTGCCTGAATAATGTCGGCTACGTCTTCCTCAGTTAAAGTGGGTACCATATCGAAACTGACGCCCCTGCTCATCAATTCTTCTCCAACCGGCAAGACCACCTTCCGGTAGTCGACGGGCTTGTCGCGTCCAGCGTCCAAAGGGAAGTGGCTCTTCCCATATAGTCGTGGCTCCGCAAGAAATGGGTTCCGATACAAAGGGCCGTGTTCCGGAGTCCCTATGTAGGGCCCTCCTAGGGGCACCCCCTCCGCCGTCACGGCCTTTGCGAACTCCGGTGCAGTCCATCCAAGTGCGTCGGTGTCTATGGTGAAACCAAGCATCCAGTAACTATGACGGTCACCTTCTCTCACCCTTTGGGGTACTATCCCGGTGATGTCCGCGAGACCGTCAATTATATTGCGGGCGTCTCGGACTTTATTTTCAATGTAGCCGTCGATTTTTTGCATTTGGGAGAGGAGGAGGGCGGCGATCACGTCGGTGATCGCGTAGTTCGGTGCAAGGAAGTAGTTGGCATAGGGTCGTCCCTCGTAGGGGCCGTTTTTTCGCGGTAGTGCTGCTTCGCGAAAAAGGATAGCTCGATCCCACAACGACCGGTTATTTGTAAGTACGATCCCGCCCATGCCAGCCGAGAGGTGTTTACCACCAAAGCTAAACCCGGCAATGTCACCGAAAGTGCCCACCATCTGGCCTTTGTGTTCTGCAAAGGGTGACTGGCAGCAATCCTCTATCAACCATAGGCCGTGACGATCTGCTATGTCCCGCAATGCGGTCATATCACAGGGGTTACCGAACAGATGCACGGGCATGATAGCGCGGGTCCGCGGGGTGATCTTTCGCTCGACATCTTCCGGGTCCAAATTGTATGTATCGTCGATATCGGCAAATATGGGAACGCAGTTGTGCAGTAACGTCCCGATTATGGAGCCTCCGGAGGTCCAGGGTGTCGTGATAATTTCATCTCCAGGATCGGGGTTGATTGCCCCGATACAAGTGTGCATTGCTGATGTCCCAGAGTTCACCGTTACACCGTACGTGACACCGTGGCGATCTGCGAATTCGCGCTCGAACTGGGCTACACGCGGCCCCCTGTAAACCATTCCGGAGTGAATAACCTCCGCAATGGCAGCCACGTCTGCATCGCCGAACTCGTGACTGGGCCCAAAGGGCTGCGTTCGTAGTGGTGTACCGCCGTCTATGGCCAAGCGTTGGTCCATCTGTAACTCCTATTACCGTTGTTCGTTATATTGTCGGACCTGAACAGCAACCCCCCCCAAGGTACGGGGAGTTTGCCCTACACTATTGTCTTTTGAGGATCTCATTGTTTCATCTGGGCACATTTAGATTTTACGGTTGTCGGGTAGGGTCTCTGGCCTAAGAGCATCGTCTACCATTCGAGACTAATATGATGTACTTGCTTCACACTAACATACGATTCTGGACAAGAGCAATGACTTTAATTGGAGACTTATCGAAGTCAATTGGGAATCAGATATGACGTTGCTCGCTATAAAATACATCTCTCCTGTAATATCAGGTAGCAGACCGTCACCTACGGGGCTAGACTAGGCCTATGGCACATTATGCTAAAATTTTGTTTTTAGGGGACTATTTACCCATGCTTGGTACCGGGCTGCCGAGCGACCCATTCGCATTGGCGAGATAATCGAGCAGGGAGGCTGACTATGTCTAATGAAAAGCTTAAAGTCGCGGTCTTGAGTATGAGTGGCATGAACGCCGTGTATGCTGAGGATTTCTTTAAGAACCCTAAGGTTGAGGTAGTGGCTGTCACGTCTGAGCCGGGCCATCTCCATGGTCACGAGCTTCCGCCACGCGACGAGCCGGCAGATGAGGTCCGACGGCGTAACATTGAAGCGGCACAGAAGTTCGGAGTCCCTTATGTTGAGGAACTTGACGAGGTGCTGGGCCGGTCCGATATTCAGGCTGTAACCTTCTCCAGTCCCTATGACCGTCGTGTCCATCTTGTGGAGAAAATGGCCGCAGCTGGCAAGCACATCTTCGCCGACAAGCCATTGACAGACAATTTGTCCGACGCGGACGCCGTCGTAGAATCGGTAGAACGCCACGGTATCAAGCTCATGGTAGGTCACAACTACCGCTTCAATTCAGCCATTGTTCAGGCTCGAGACGCAGTCAAAAGCGGCAAAATTGGCTTACCTTGGGCCATCCACAGCGAATATCTTGTTCATGGAGGGAGACGAGTTGCCCCTATAGGTGAGATCAGGAACCACGCGATGTATCCCCTTGATGTAATACTCGATCTGACCTCCAGTAGTGCACAGACGGTCTACACTGTCAGCGGCTCGTTTTTCTTCGAAGATGCCAAGACAAAACAACTGGAGGATCTTGCATTCATAACGATGAATCTCGAGAACGGCATCATCGCGTCTACCTCGGTGGCTCGCACGCCCGTCAAACACGTCAACACCCCCGGTGTTCAGACGATCCGCATCATGGAAACTCACGGGAAGCTCGGTCTTGATACGAACCGTCCCGCGTGGATTTCCTATGGTAAATCGGGCATAAAGGCACTAAAGTTCGGCCCCGAGCCAATTCCTAACTCGATCGACCATTTCGTTGACAGTGTTCTAAACGACAATGAGCCGATGTGTGGTCCTAAGGTCGCTCGGGATATCCTGGAGATCACCTTCGCTGCTCTCCAATCTGCAAAAGAGAACGAGGTGGTGAAACATCCAATGCCTCGATAATGTTCTGCTGCCGTTGGAATGGACTGATAACGCGCTTGGTCACTCTTTGTATAGTGGCCAGAGGAAATATGACAGGTCTGAGAGGTAGAGAACTCGAGCGGGGGAGATATGTGAGGGTCGCTCTACTGACGGTGAAGTATCTGGATTGACGCGTTATTAAACTAAGGCTAACTTGCCGCCCGGACTCAGGATCATGATGTCTGTGAAAGGCATCTTGTAGTTGCGTGATGCTAGGGTGGTTACAAACTCTGCCGGGTGTCCGCCCATCCATCGCACAGCAGGATAGGTATACCCGTAGTGACATGGGATTATCACCTTAGGTTGGAGGATGTGCGCGAATTGTGCGGCGCATCCCACTCCCATATTGGTATCGTTGATGGGCAGTAGCAGATACTCTACCTCTAGGCTCAAGTTCGCGGCCTTATCTTGATGGTCAAACCCGCCGTCGCCCGGGTGATAGATGTTGCCGTGGCGAGTCTCAATCACATAGCCACATGATCCAGCGGAGTGTGCCGCGGGCACTACTGTGATTGTATAGGCTCCGAAGTCGTGGCTTTCACCGTATTGTGCTTTAACGATGGAATCATCAGACAAACCTATCCGTCTCAGATCTTCGTGGCACACTTCGGGTGCGATAAAGGTGGGGTTTAGATGTTTTATGGACTTTAGGCCATCGGGGTCGAAATGGTCATCATGTTCGTGGGTGATAAGTACTTGATCGGCACTCTCGACTTCATTGGCAGTTAGTGGTGGCTCACTGACCTCTTTATAAAGGTTCTCCCATCGATCGTGGTACTTGAGTTCGAGCGCGGCGTCGTACAATTTACCTGTCTTAGCGATCTTACGTCTTTCGGCCTCATATAGTGGATTAGGTGACGTGAACATAGGGTCGAGGAATATGAACTTACCATCGAGCCTGAAGAGGAACCCCGAGTTGGGTAGTCGCCAGATGGCGTCGTATTCGGTGCCATCGTAAATTTCATCACGGATTTTTCTTACGGGTTCTTCGACGACCACCTCATTTGCATAGCTAGGTTCTAGTGGTGTTCCTTGGGTTTTCTCTATTGGCATAGTGGCTACCGGACCTTGTGTTCGAACTAATAAGAGTTATCATGCTGTAGCGCTGGAATTAGCACTCCTCTTATTAAGACTGTAGCGTTCTAATGGGCCCGAGTAATATAGAAGGTAGAGTCTTCTTAGCCAGCCACCTGTTGGAGGTCTTTTAAAATTGCGTGCGCCGCGTTGTGCCCATTGGCGCCAGTTACTTCTCCAGATGGGTGTGTACCTGCGCCGCACATATAGAAGTTCTCGATAGATGTCCGGTACGATTGGCGCTGCGACAACAACTGGCTTGGTATCTGGTCTAGGTGGTGTATGTTGCCATCGGTCATGCCCACTCGCGTCTCTATATCTGACGGTGTCTGGACTGTCCAGTCGATGAGGCTATCTCGGAAGTTGGGCGCGTACTCGGTGATAGCATCTATGATCTGCTCGCCTACTTCGTCTCTGAAGTCGTCCCAGGTGCCTTCTTTCAAGTGCGGAGTTTCATACAAGACCCAGTTGGACATCACGTGGCCACTACCCCGGACTAAATTGGGCTCCACGTTCGAGGTCAACTGGATACCCATGATGGGACAAGTAGTGGGCTTACCACTCACGGCATCGTCCCAACTTTGTTGGTAGTATTCGACGGATGGCATGATCTTGATGCTTTGTATGGATTTCTGATCGTAGCCGTCACCGAGGTATCGTGATAAATCTGGTAGTTCACTCAGGGCTGCTAAGAATTTCACACACCCTGTCTCTGTCTTCAACCTCTTGACTTGCTTGACCGTTTCTTCACTCAAATCCTTTGGTTGAAATAAGGTTGTGAATGTACGCTTGGGATCTAAATTGGATATCACAATGAAGCTTCTAAATTCCTCCCCACTCACGAGGCGAACCCCTTTTGCCACGCCCCCTTCTACAATAACTTCCTTTACTGGAGCGAGAGTCCGAATCTCAGCCCCCAAACTAGTGGCTGCATTTGCCATGGATCGGGTGGTGGTCCCCATGCTCATTTTGGGTATGCCACTGTCCTGGTTCCTGGTAAACTGACTACACCCCAACATTGCAGAGCCCAGAATACTACCCGGTGCTCGGGGGTCCCCCTCAATGTCGGTTTTCATCAAGTATGCCTTCACATACTCGTCTTCGAAGTGGTCCTCGATCAAGTCAATGTAACTCCAAGTGAGCATTTTCTCGAGCACTTCTTCTCGACTCGTTCCCCGAACGCTGTCCACTAGTTGAGATATGGTAGGTGGCTCGGTC
>CAYLLU010000029.1:15598-16860 GCA_964384845.1 uncultured Dehalococcoidia bacterium | reverse complement strand
TTCAGACAGAAGTGGAACTGATTGAACAGGGAACGCTTCCCAAAATTGAATCCAGTCGAAATAGGCCCGAGCGTCCTGCTCAGAGAACTGCTTGATCTGGTTGGCTAATTCGAAATCACTGTTGATCCCGGGTCCACCCATGAACTTCCCGTCTGGGAACGGATGGATTCTACGTGAGTTGTCACCCGGGGAGATGGTATAAGCCATCTCTAATCCGGTTTCTTTGAGTTTGAGGTCGTCGACTACCTTGCCTTGGAGGAGATGCAACCAGTATGCGCACATCGGCCCTTGAAAGCCAGGTGAGAACTCGTCGGTGGTTGCGGCACCGCCTACTTTATCCAGACGTTCAAGGACTAGGACAGCAAGCCCGTCTTTGGCCAAATAACTAGCCGTAACCAGGCCATTGTGGCCTGCACCTATGACAATCGCATCATAGTGATTCTCTAGCATAGGTTTCCACCTCCCATACAATGTCTGTCACGTACAGCTAAATAAACGGAGGTCGGACGCGAAGATCACGCGGACAGTGCCCTCTTGGAGTAAGGGTATCCAGCATGCTAGACGTCATTGACTAGGGTGTGGATCTATCAGTTAGAACTCGTTCCTGACCTTAACCGGCAACCCTGTTTTCAACGATTCCCAACAGGCCAGACCGGTAGCTACCACCCTGGCTCCTTCTCGAACACCTACCCAAGGCTTCTCGCCTTTCTGGATACAGTCCGCCATGTGTTTCATCATAACTACCATCTCTTGGCCATGGCCCTGTGGAGCTGCCTTGGGGTACTCCCACCAATAGGATCTGCTTGGTACGTAGCCTTCTGGATCAATGGCCTTCCTACCGTCGACAATGGTACCCTTTGTTCCGAACACCTTAAGCTCGTTCATTGGAACATCCGGAGGTGCTACTAGTCCCAAGTAGGCTGCGACCCGCCCGATCTTGCCACTTTTGAATCGCATGTTAATGACGAAATCGTCCTCCTGCGGATAATCAGGGGCGACACCACTTCGTATACCGTAACAATGGACTTCGTCAATGTCGCCCATGAACCAGCGTACAAGATCAATGGGGTGGCAGGCTCCACCTAAAAGTAGGTCTTGGGGATACTTTTTCCGCCAGGGAGTGGATAGGTACAACGGGCGAAGGTCATGCACGTAGTGTGATTCAGCCATGAAAAGTTCGCCTATCTCGCCAGCGTCGCAGGCACGCTTGGCTTCCATGAAATCGAACCGTCCCCGCATCGACTGAGTTACCAAAAGTGTCA
>CAYLLU010000029.1:0-15588 GCA_964384845.1 uncultured Dehalococcoidia bacterium | reverse complement strand
ACCACACTCTCGGCCTCTTCCATGGTATAGACCATCGACTTGGTAACCATCACGTGCTTGCCAGCATCCAAGGCAGCAAGAATCTGTGGGGCATGAATTGGGCCGGGAGTGTAGATGCCCACTATATCTACGTCATCGCGTTCCACCAGTTCATTGAATTCGGTGGTAGTAGCTGTGATGCCATACTCCTTGGAATATCGCGAGAGTATATCTTCGTCGGTGTCGCATATAGCCGTTACTCGCATCGGTATGTTTTGAGGAGTGTGGTAGGTCTTGCCAAGTTCCGTACTACGTTGGTCAGGAATGTTTGCCTGCAAGAAAGTCCGTCCATGGCCTAATCCAACGATTCCTATTCTAAGCATGATGATAGTCCCTCCTGATCATTATCTTATCCTCAATATCTTAACACGACTGTTGTTAAGACATACAGGGGTGTGTCCAAATACCGATGGGAAACCAGGTCGAATAACGCGATGAGAAGAGATGAATACACAGTTCGCCAAAGTTACGGTCTCGTTTGTTACGATAGCGTTTGTGGCGATCCTATTTACTTCGAAAGAGGAGGCGTTGACGATAGTAACGAGTAGCACGGTAGATAATTGGAGGAATAATGACAATCCCTGAAAACGTCTTGAAGGCGGCCTGTATTGGGCTGCGACACGGCCACATGGGGACCATCGGCCCGTCGATGCCTGGCTGGATCCACACCTTCAGACAGCTTAATGGAGTCGAGGTTGTAGCCTATTGTGAGGATACAGCGATTGATAGTCTTGCCGAGGCTGCGGAATATCACCCTGAGGCCTCAGTGTATGAGTCCGTCGACGATCTTATCGAACGACATGATTTCGACTTCGCCTTCATTGCACTTCCCGCAAACGAAATCCCAGGTGTGGGCATAAAATTGGCAGAGGCAGGAAAACACTTCTTCATGGAGAAGCAATTTGCGCGCAGAGCAGAAGATATGGTCGAGATGGTTAGGGCGGTGCGCAAGGCTGGCGTGACAGTGATGCCCGGCTACCCTCATCGATTCAACCCTGTTGCACAGGATCTAAAACGCCTGATAGACCAAGGCATTTTTGGACGTCCACTAGACCTGGAAGTGCGGATGGTAACCAGCCAAGTGCGGCCGGGGGGTAACCGGGAGCCGGGCGGGATCGAGGGTTATCTCTACTCTGATAAGGAGGAAGGTGGCGGTGTCCAGCATATGCTCGGCGGCCACTATATAGAACTGATTCGGTACCTGATGGGCTGCGAGGTTAAAACCGTAATGGCTATGAACGGCCGACCTGTGGGACACATTGAGGAGCCTCTCGAAGACATATCACTCGCGATATTCGAATTCGAGAACGGCGCATATGGGACCCTCCACTCAGGATACCTGCGACGTATGAGGGGTGGCGGTGACGACGCCCTAGTTTATCGAGGGCTCGAAGGGGAGGCGAATTGGACTCCGATGGGCGGGCCTCACCTAGAAGTGAAGAGCTCGGTCTTAGACTGGGTGGCATCTCCTAGTCGCTCATTCGACTACGAGTTCGCGCCTGGCCCTCCAGGATACGCGACTCACTTATGGATGTTTGAGTGGATCCAGGGGTACGTCGACGCCCTACGACAAGGTTGCGAGGCACCGTTAACCATAGAGGATGGCATGTACACGTTGCAACTCATTGATGCTATATATGAATCGGGACGCACCGGTGCCGCCGTAGATGTCAAGTACGGCATATAATCGGCGCTACTTAAAAGGGGGTTCTATATTTCTATAGGGGAATGTCCAGGAGGGCAATGTCCAGGGATTCACTTGCTAAAGATTGTGGAGTTCATCAGATGGATTTCTTTCCCACTGTGGGCACTTTGGGCAAGTAAAACCTCTAGGTGAGATGGACTTTTCTTGCAAGTACAGGGACTCAATCAGGCATGTCTCTCCATACTGGGTTGATGCGTGGTACTCTTTCTGTAAATTGACCAACGCTATCATGGATGGTTTTACAGATGAGCGGAGATTACCGATTATGAATCAGGCCGACGCCAAATCATCTTCTGTGTCGTTTCACACTCGACTATACTGCCCGACATACATAGTGTAATTTGAACTCGAACTTAGCGGATAGAAAAAACCCACGAAATCTTAATCAAAGGATCTATTAATGAATGACTACGAAGCAATCGACCTTTCACCAATTTGTAATACAAGTATTCGAGTGCTGGGAGACGACAATGTTCCGGATCCGCGACTTGATGAAGCCGATCTGATGTGGCGTGGTCACAGCTTTGGTTCGATCCCTGACGGGAAATCTGTGCCTATTGGACGGCAAGCGTTGCGCGGCCTGCCGTTCCTCATCGGGCCGGAGGAAGGAGATCCCACCGTAGACAGACTAGTCGAATTCGGTGGTGACTATAGTGGCCTTAGCATACCGGTGAGTGCCCTGGCTCGTCGTGTCATTTTCGCGCACCGCCTACTTGATTCACCCGATGGCGGTATGGGAACTATGGTAGCGACTTACGTGCTCCATCTATTGGGGGGCACTGAGATTCGTGTGCCGATCCGGGCGCAGTTTGAGATAGGTGCTGGCGGGAGTGCAATGGCCGCGTTCCCCGACCACGAGGAGGAGTTTCTGCCCCGGTACGAGGGGTCCTGGGGTAACGCTGGACATCGCCGGCATGAAATTAAGGGCAACATAACACGGTGGTTCCACCTGTGGTCTTGGGAAAATCCAGAACCTGAGTGCCTCATCGAATCCATCGAAATCGTGCCTAGTGGACCTCGATTCGTCATAGCCGCAATCACGCTAGGTAACTTGGACGAGGACCCCATTCCCAGACAGGGTAGCCGGCCGGCACGAATCGTGCTAAAAGATCCAAAGGAGGCAGAGGAAGCTTTCGACCTGGAGGTGGCAGTGGACCGGGGGGCGGCCTCCTATGTTTACCCGCTGCCCCGACAGACTGAGGAGGAGTTCCTCCGCGATTCTTACAAGGGCTGGGGGCAAGCTCAAAATGCCCATAACAGCCCGGCTTATCTACAAGTGTCGGCGACACCATCGGCCATATTGTCAGTCAAGAAAGGGGATCAGGAGATCGGCAGAGTCAGATGGGGTGATGTTCAAGAAAAAGGCGGGGTAGATACTGAGCGCCTACGAATCGAGTTGGCCGATACCGGGAAAAATTGGGTTCACGTGATGGTTGTCGATGACGATACCGGCAAGCCAGTGCCTTGTCGGGTACACTTCCGCTCTCCCGATGGGATTCCTTATCAGCCTTATGGGCACCACAACCACGTCAACACGAATTTGGGCACCTTCAATACGGACATTGGCGGTGATGTGCGCATGGGCCAGATCACGTACGCTTACATAGACGGCACTTGCCAGGGCTGGTTACCACGGGGAGAGGTCATCGTGGACGTAGCGCGTGGTTTTGAGTACGAGCCTCTGCGACAAGCCGTCAGCATAGAGCCCGGACAACATGAGTTGACTTTGCGACTCAAGCGTTGGACGAACATGAACGCTCAAGGGTGGTTTAGTGGTGATGCTCACGTCCACTTCCTCTCTGCTCAGGGCGCTCTCACCGAGGCCCGTGGCGAAGACTTGAATGTAGTGAACTTACTACAGAGCCAGTGGGGTAATCACTTTTCCAACATCGAGGACTTTATTGGCGCTCCCCACGTGTCCCAGGACGGCAACACCGTAGTCTACGTTTGCCAGGAGAACCGTCAGTCTCCCATGGGTCACCTGATTCTGTGGGGACTAAAACGGCAAGTGATGCCCTGGTGTTCAGATAGTGGTAGCGAGACAGAGATGGGATCCACCATGGATGTTACCTTGAGTGACTGGGCAGATCAGTGTCATCAGCAGGGTGGTACTGTGATTATCCCACACTTTCACGCCTTGACTGGGGAAACAGTAGCGCTCATCACCACTGGTCGGGCCGAAGGCATTGAGTGGATTTATCACAGAGAAGCTGAGCATGAACCTTACTATGATCTGCTGAACTGCGGCTACCGATTGCCCATACTGGGCGGTACCGACAAAATGACCGGTGACGTGCCTGTTGGAATGTATCGGACTTATGTGCAGATTCCTGAGGATGAGGGATTCAACTACGACACCTGGCGCAAGAATGTATCTTTAGGGAAGACGTTCTTATCCAGCGGGCCGATGATCGGAATTTCTGTCGAGGGCCGAGGTATCGGAGACGTGGTCAATATCTCGGGACCCGGTATAGTTGAGGTGGAGGCGTGGGCCGAGAGCATATTCCCCATCAGCCGGCTGGATTTGGTTCAGGATGGCAAAGTAGTGGCCTCAACCGTTTCGGACAGACCGACGCGACGCTTGGAGATTCGCGAAAAGGTGAAGGTGGAGGGACACACATGGCTAGCCGCCCGTTGCGGCGGAAAAGAATACTGGAACACGGGTAATTTTTCCAGCAGTCAAATCCCTTCTTTGGGACCGATGGCCGACTCTCACTACGACGGTCAGCGCCGTGGTATTTTCGCTCACACCTCGCCAGTTTATGTGTCGACGGGCGGTGACTGGCACATGTGGCTTGCGGGGGTGAATGGTCGATGTTTAATGAAAAAACGGCACGGCATATGCTGACGGCGGTGGAGGGGGCCTTGGCCCATATCAACCGCATTTCGAAGCACCATAGTCCTGGCACCGTCACCTATCACCACGGCGAATCGGACCACATCGCTTATCTTTCCAGGCCGTTCCTAGAGGCCCGAAAAGCGCTACTCAAACGCATGCGTGATGCCGGCATAGGAATTTAGGGAATAGGGGCCGCCGACGGGAATCAGTCCACATAGAGATAATTTCTATGGGCAGGTCAACCCCATAGACCATGGTACCAACTAGAAGGAACAAGTTCTGAAGACACTCTCTCTTATCGAGGATAAAGTTCTTATCGACAATATAGTGAAAGTGAGGTGTTGATATGACAACTCAGTTACGTGTAGGAATCGTGGGTGCTGGTCCGGTTGGTGGCCTAGGCGATGGTGTAGGTCCAAAGGGAAACTCTCACGCCGCCGGATATAGTCGTATAGAAGAATGCGAACTGGTTTCAATCGCCGACATCGATCCTGATCGGCTCGAGCAGTTCGGTAAGCAGTGGGGAATTCCCCCGGAACATAGGTACTCAAAGGCATCTGAAATGTATGCGAGAGAGAATCTAGACGTGATCAGTGTCACGACTCCACCCATGTACCACCATCATCCTGTCATCGAAGCCGCAAATGCTGGAGTCAAGGTAATCCTGGTGGAAAAACCACTAGCTGTAAGCGTAGAGTGGGGCCGAAAAATGGTCGAGGCCTGCGAACTGGCGGGTTCACGCTTGATTACCGGACACACGCGCCGTTTCCTGTCGCCATTCAAAAAGATCAAGAAGATGATCGATGAGGGTCTGATCGGTGAGGTGCGCACTATTGAGACATCGGGTTCAAGGCCATTACTGGCCAACGGGACCCACACCGTTGACTATGCGTTCTATTGGACGGATGCAGAGCCGAAACTCGTCTCGGGCTTTTTAAGCTACGAACCATCACCGGGCGCACCTCCACCAGGCTTTACAGGATATTGGACCTATGAGAATTATCTGGATAGCAAAACAGCTGAGTCCCCTGGCCCACCACTGGCGGACCCAGGAGGTGCGGGCATGATTGTATGCGATGGCGGTATAGTATTCTTCGTCAATTGTATCGCGACTAGGTGGGAACAAGAAGCTGCGACGATGATTGCGGGAACGGAAGGTCGCATTCGATATGTCGAAGCGACGGGCATCTGGCAATACGGTCCGTTGTTAAAGAGGTCAGCCAAGAACCGTGGAACCCGTTATGATTGGGAAGAAATATCGGACATGCCGAAGGAAGTCGACCAGCGTGACTACTTCTATGGGTCTGTGCTCGAGGCGGTAACTTGCCACCTCGAAGATCGTGAGAGCGTCAGTACGGGCCGTGATGGCCTAAAGACATTAGAAGTCCTAACCGCAATCCATATTTCCCACAAGACCGGTGTGACGGTACGACTACCACTACTGGACGGTCTGGACCAATATGAAATCAGATCAAGTGAACAGTAGGCATGTATGAGTTAAAACTAGACAAGCTTTCTGTACTTTCTCGGCACGCAATTCTTTCGTTCTAGAGATGTGAACGTACTACTTACGACTGGTCCCCACACGCTCGGTATGCCTGGTTGGATGGCAGTCGTTGGGATCCAAGATGTATAAGTTGGTATCTCTCCGCTGGGAATGCAGCTGGATTTTTGGCTAATGCGGATACGACCCATCCAAAGGAGGTAATTGTGGTCACTGACAAATCCCATGATCCAATGACTTTAGATAGACTACGTAATGAATTGCCGATTACAGAGAAGTTACTTTACTTCGATACTGCTCGGAATGGACCAACGTCAGAGCCTGTGCTGCAAACGGTGGCCGACGAAATGGCGATCGAAAGCCACGGTGAGTTGGCCTATGCAGTAACCGGTGAGGGAACGAGCCAGAAGCAACTCGCCAGGGAAGACGCGGCGCGGGCTGATCTGGCATCATTGCTGAACGTTGATGTCGACGCTCTGGGAATGTTGCCCAACACTACCCAAGCGTTGCACAGGGTAATGAACAGTATTGACTGGAAGTATGGGGACGAACTCTGTGTCTCGTCGGTGGAGCATTTAAGCACATTTCACGCCGCAAAGGTCCTGGGCCAACGACATGGCGTCATACTTAAGACCATCCCCGCTACATACGGTGATGATGATTTTCTGGAGCGTTTAAGGTCCACGCTATCGGACCGGACAAAGCTGCTGGTCGTTAGCCAAGTCTCCTCACCCGACGGCCGGCGTTTGCCAGTGTGCGAAGCTACGGACCTAGCGCATGAACGTGGGATTCCTGTCGCAGTGGACGGTGCTCAGGCCGTTGGTGTGTACCCCGTGGATGTGTCTGCACTGGGATGCGACTTCTACGTTGCCGGGGGGCACAAGTGGCTGCTAGGACCACGGGGTACCGGATTCGTTTGGGTTTCGTCAGAACAGACCTCAAAATTTCGTCCTGACCTATTCCCCGAAGTTAGTCTGTGGCAGAATCCAGATGTGGCTGCGCCACCTTTCACAGTGAGGAAGCGCGTCGAAGGGCATACGTACAACCATGCTCTGATCATCGGTCTTGGTCACGCAGTACGGATCGCACTTGAAATTGGTCTAGAAACCATCGAGACAAAGGTCACTAGACTTTCCACTTTACTCCGAAACGAGATTTCCGAATGGAAAGACACTAGAATCTTGACTCCCACTGCACCCAAGCTGTCAGCTGGGATCACTACGCTCGCCTTTGACGGGCTTGACGACGATGGAGTTCGGGAGGTAATAGCTAGGCTCTCAGCTGAGGACAATGTGATAGTCAAGTTTCAGTGGTTGTCCGTGCCTTCGCAAATTGGTAACTCAGGGATACGTATCTCCATGGCGGCCTTCAACAGTGAACAAGATGTAAAGACTCTGCTCGAACGCTTACGGGCAAAACTCACGGATGTTGGTGGGAATTAACTAACAAGAGCTTGAAAAATGTACAGACTCTTAACCGGAGCAAGTGATTCGGGTATTTAGTGCATTATTTCACTTGCTGGTTCATATCGAAAATATGGCGAGAATTTCACAGCGCCTAATCCGATCTATGCCCCAACGAACCCCGTACCCCTAGTCGCTATTGGAATGACCATAGTTGGCGAAATCTGGCGTATATTAATCCGACGCAAGTGGCCAAGCACAGTCCGGCCGTAAAGGTTGCCGTCTGAGGCCCTCGGACATCTGCAATACCACCAAAGACTACGCTGCCTAGAGGGTTAAGCCCCATGGTCCCACCGGTCAGTGCAGCAACTCTGCCTCTAAGATGGTCGGGAGCAAGTTCCATTACCGCTGCCTCGCTGAGAGTCCAATAGATCGTGGCGAAGATGTTGATTAGGAGCAACATACCGATAGCCGGCGCAAGGTCCTTGGTGAGCGAGAAACCAACCATAGATGCACTAGCGAGCAGGATCGTTATAACCATCAAACGACCCCGTTGCCCGATTCCCCTAATAGATATTAGACCTATCATTGCCAAAGTAGACCCCACTGATCCTACACCCATGAGAAGTCCTAATCCTGTGGGACCTAGCAAAAAAACCTCGGATGCGTACACGGGCAACATCCTGCTCACAGACGGTAAATATGTCATGGTTAATACTGCCAACAAAAGTAATAACACAAGCATGATAGGCTCTCGAGCAACGAACCGTAACCCCTCCCAAAATTGCTTGAATACTGATCCACGGCTATTCTCTTCTAACTCGACTTGGGAGTGGTTCAGTGCCGTCACGATTACACAGGTCAAGGCGTATAATGTTGCCCCGACTACCAGAACTTGACCCGGCCCAAACCGTGCTATTAAGAGGCCGCCCATAGCTGGAACCACGAGTCTCGAACTGGTTCCAGCCAACTTAGTCAACACGAAAGCGTTGACGATAGTCTTTTTAGGCACAGTGCTCACCATCAAAGCCACCCATGCCGGATCCATCAGGGGATACAAGATTCCTATTAATAGGGCATAGCCTAATATGTACCAGGCCTCGACACTACCAAACCAAACGACTATGCCAAGGCCCAATGTAGTGACAGCCATAATTGTCGCTATAACGACGATGACGTAGCGTCGATCCCATCTGTCCGCAACAATCCCGGCGATTGGAGTCAAAAAAATGCTTGGGAAAGAATCAAGTGCCAAGGCAATACTCGTAAGGATCGCAGACCCCGTTAGATCGAACATTAGCCAGCCGATAACAATCTGGTGGAGCCAATAAGACGAGTACATGCTGAGTCCGGCTATCCAGATGATGCGGAAATCGCGAAAATAAAAGGAGTCGAATACATGGAAACCTGTTGTCACTGTACTTTTTTCTTGGCCTCAATCACCGATTAGGATCGAAACTTACTTCCTTTCTAAGACTTGTATATTCAGATCATCATTATCTGAAAGGGACTTTGCCTACTATAAGTATTACAGCATAGATTCATAGTAGCTACCTGACTTCCTAGTGATAGACAGGACCTTCCGGTTTTTGCTGTTGATAAAATGAAGGTTACGATTTAGGTAAACACTTTTAGGACGGTAATTTTTCTTTTTCAGTGGGTTTCTTAGGGACAATTTTGAAGATTCGATTGCGTCAAAATACAGTACTATCGAAAATTATGAAGCTAATGGTGATCCTATTGGCCGCCTTTTTGCCAGTGGTTACAATAACTTCTCCTCTATCAGCTACTCATTTGGATGCCGTAGGATGGTCTACTCTATCCCATCTTGCATCGACTCTTTTAGACGTCGATATGGTAGACGACATCAACGGATGGGCTGTTGGTACAGAAGGAACGATCTTGAGGACCTCGGATGGCTCGGACTCTTGGACTACCCAAAGAAGTGGTACTTTTACAGATTTGCATTCAGTCAGTTTTGTCGATCCCAACAATGGTTGGGTGGTAGGTAATGAGGGAATCGCTCTCCGGACAGTAGATGGGGGCGAGACATGGATTCCGATTTCCATCGAGACCAATGTCCAACTCCGAGACGTTCATTTTATGGACACTTCTAGAGGAAGGGTTGTCGGTTCTTCAGGGGTCATTATGACAACCGAAAATGGAGGCGTCACTTGGACGTCACGTTCTATGAGTACTGGTACAAACTTTCGCGCCATAGACTTCATAGATAATCAGAAAGGTTGGGCTGTAGGTGGTACAGGTACCTTCGCTAGCACTGCCGACGGCGGGGCAACATGGAAGACTATCGAAATTAGCCGCGAATTGCTCTTTGATGTGAGTTTCGTCAATACGGAGATCGGTTGGGCTGTCGGAAGTGACGGATATATCTTCAAGACAGTTGATGGGGGTGAATCCTGGGATTACCAGAACGTAGTGTCCCCTACATATATTTTGGGCGTAAATTTCATTGACGATATGACCGGATGGGTAGTTGGACAGGAAGGGACAATTCTCAAGTCGGTAGATGGAGGAGTAAACTGGATTTCCCAGCCGAGTGGAGTGGTAGAGTCCCTTCTTGCGATTGAAGTTGAAGATCATTTGACTGCCACTGCAGTGGGCACTGCCGGTGTCGTTATTAGTACTCACGACGGCGGTTCAACATGGGAGACAGTAAGAGAACCGACAGCCTTGTTCGGTCTTCACTTCGTGGACCTACACAATGGCTGGGTCGTTGGTAGCAACGGTATGATGTTGAAGACCAGAGATGGTGGTTACAACTACGACCGTCTTTACAGTGACACATCCCAACATCTTTATAGTGTATGGTTTGTCGACATTTCGACTGGGTGGGCTGCCGGAGCTAAGGGCACCATATTGAAAACTATTGATGGTGGGGAGACCTGGATTGAGCAAAACGTAGGAATCAATGATGCTCTTAGAGCACTCTACTTCATAGACGCGGATATTGGTTGGGCTGTTGGCGATTTAGGACTTATCTTAGGAACCGTAGACGGAGGCACTAATTGGCAGGTTCAAAAGATCGGGGATAGCCGCTTGTCCGACATCGAATTCGCTGACAGAAAAAATGGGTTGGTAGTAGGCGAGAATGGAGCGATATTAGCTACGATTGACGGTGGTGCAAGTTGGTCTAACATATCAAGCGGCACCGTCCAGCATTTGTACGATATTAGTTTTGTAGATAGTGAGACTGCATGGACGGTAGGTGCTAATGGCACTATCATTATGATGGATAACGAAAGTAGAATCTGGAGCCATCAGGCAGGTAATACAGCCGAATCTTTACTGAGTGTCGGTTTTGCCAATGTTAATCAAGGATGGATCGTGGGCAAGGGCGGTACTATCTTGAGAACGGACCTTAGTGGTTCTCGATGGGAATCTGAGGATGTCGGCACCCGTTACGACCTATACAAACTGCAGGTCATTAGTGACACCTACGCATACTCGGTAGGAGATCGTGGAATGTTCCTGCGCTACAAAGGGCGCCCGGACATATCTATTGGAGTAAACCTTTGGGGTGTTGGGGGACTTGTCATAATCGTCACCGCCAGTATATTGGTTTGGAGAGGCTTTGTCGTACACCACTCTCCTGAAAGGACACAAAGGACACGAAAACGTACACGAAATACTGAG
Source organism: uncultured Dehalococcoidia bacterium (assembly GCA_964384845.1). GTDB lineage: Bacteria > Chloroflexota > Dehalococcoidia > Lucifugimonadales > CAJWER01 > CAJWER01. Next base: position 4,444 of record CAYLLU010000029.1, on the reverse strand, counting down.
ACCAAAAGCTCTTCTTGGCGCAGTGGTTGGGAGAGTACCTAGTGTCGTTTTACTGTCCTTGATCCTGCATCGCTGCTTACGTCCGCCAGACGCATTTTTCTTCCGGTAAAGCCGGTACTGGATATTTGCCTGGACGAGGTTTTGATTGTCTGCTGGGACAACGCCCACAATTTGACCGCGTGAATTGATCCCTCAGTCGACACAATCTCCTTCGGAATAGGTTTGTCAATAGACTAAAAATTCAGTAGAGTTATCTCCAAACCTAGGAGGTTTAAGATGAGCAATGGTGATATCCGTCTCATGGCCCATCTCATGCGACGCGCGGGTTTTGGTTGTACTCGTCAGGAGTTGGAAAAAAGAGCATCTTATGGATATGAGGAGACCGTAGAAGAGCTCCTACATCCTGAAGAACAAGACCCTGTCGACATGTACCATTTCCTACGCTATTTCAACTATCAATGGAAGCCTGGCACTCTTAATGGTATCGGTCATTCTGGTTGGGTATGGCGCATGATCAATACCAAGGCTCCACTGCAGGAGAAGATGACCATTTTCTGGCACCAGATTTTCGCTACCGGTGTCTCAAAGGTAGACAACTTCCATGAGATTACCGACATGATCGACATGTTCCGCCAGAAGGGATTGGGTAAATTTAGAGATTTACTTGTAGATGTGGCCAAGAATCCGGCAATGATTTTTTGGCTTGACAATAACCAAAATCATGGGGATGCGGTCAACGAAAACTGGGCAGAGAGCTTTTGGAATTGTTCACAATGGGTGTGGGCAACTACACGGAGGTGGATGTTAGGGAGTGCTCTCGTGCCTTCACTGGTTGGACTATGACTCCAAGAATCCCCAGGGACCCTATGGGGAGGTTCGACTGGTATTTCGAGTATAGGCCCGAGGATCATGATAACGGCGAGAAAACATTCCTAGGGCATACCGGCAACTTTAATGGAGAAGACATCGTTGACATCATCCTTAGGCAGCCAGCTACTGCTAGATTCATGGCCCGTCACCTGTATAACTTCTTTGTTGCTGACGAAGCCCAGGTGCCGGCTTGGTCAGTCACTCCTCCAAAGGACCCAGAGGCCATTGATCTGCTGGCACAAGTCCTGATGGAGACATCGTACGATTTTCGCTCCGTCTTAAGAGTTCTGTTCAACTCTGACTTTTTCAAGGCAGCCCACTTCGCCAAACTAAAGAGCCCAGCCGAAGTTGTTGTTGGCACTCTAAGATTCGTTGATGGGCCCAGACACCCGCAGCCAGATATCATGGAGTGGGCTAACCAGATCACCTATATGGGCCAAGAACTATTGAATCCACCGAGCGTTGAAGGCTGGCATACTGGAACAGAGTGGATCAGTAGTAGCTCTCTGATGCGGCGCACTAACTTCTTCGCTGAGATGGTCAACAATGTGAACTTCCCAGGAATTCGACGAATTGTTGACGAGTTAAGATCCAACGGACATTCTTCGGGTGCGGTTGTGGATGCCTGCCTGAATTTGATGGGCCCACTGGAGATTGATGAAAAAGCCAGAATGGAATTGGTGGACCACTTGGCCGCCGCGGGCGAGTTGAGTTGGGACAGTGCGGAGGTAACAGAGCGGTCTGAGCAGAGGGTTTGTGAGTTACTTCAACTCATAGTTTCTCTCAGAGAATATCAGTTCGCATAGTAGGTCTACAGGGTGTGGGATATGTGTTCTCACAGCTCCCCAATACCTCCAAAAATGATTATGTGAATGCAAGTTTGCAGAGGGGGATTAGATGGCAGTGGCAGATAAAGAAACTGTACTGGTGGTACTCCAGTTGTCCGGTGGCAACGACTATTTAAACACCGTGATTCCATATACAAATCCGCTTTATCGCGATTATCGTAAGAGGGTAAGTGTACCCGAAGACGAGGTACTTCCTTTGGACGATCAGGTTGGCTTTCATCCTAGCATGACGGAATTCCGCGATTTGTATCAAGAAGGCAAGCTTGCGATCATCCATGGAGTGGGGTACGCCAATTCACCACGGTCTCATTTCCGATCCATGGATATCTGGCACACCTGTGAGCCAGATACGTTAGGGACGGAGGGCTGGTTAGGTCGGGCGGTGCGTGAACTTGATCCTAACAAAGAGAATGTGGTTACAGCTGTCAGTATGGGGCCTAGTCTGTTTCGTGCACTTGCAGTTCCGGGAGTCCCCGTGGCTGCCGTTGAAAACTTGGACAACTACGGGATGCTGACGGGGATCACGGAGGCTGAGCAAAGGGACAGGGTGCTCGAAAGATATAAACGTATGTACTCTCCCGCCATAGGAGCTGGTCCGGTGATGGACTATCTGGGCCAGACTGGCTTGGACTCCCTAAAAGGTGCAGATATTCTAAAGGTCGCGCCTACCATGTACTCGTCGTCTGTAGAGTACTCCGATAGTAGTATTGCACGTAAGCTCAAGGGGATTGCCCAAATCCACCTTGCTGGTTTGGGCTCCAGAATCCTTTATTGCGACCACGGCAGTTTTGATACTCACGCTGATCAAAACCCCACTCACACGAAGCTGTGGAAAGAAATATCAGAAGCCGTACGCGACTTCTTCGACGATTTGAGACAACACGACGCCGCCGATAATGTAATCATGCTCCTATTCTCAGAGTTCGGGCGACGTACCTATGATAATGGCTCGGGTACAGACCATGGGGCGGCTGGAGTTTCATTCGTCATCGGCGATAGAGTAAAAGGTGGCCAATACAGCGAATATCCGTCCATTAAATTATCTGATCTAGAGCAAGGGGATCCCGTTCCAAACAATGACTTCCGAGGGCTATACAGTACCGTTATCGAGGACTGGATCGGCCTCGATGCTCAACCTATCGTAGAAGGCAAATTTGAGAAGCTCGCCTTCTTGTAATTGCTCCTTTGTATCGAATCTATCGAACCTTTTTGTGATACGAAAAGTAAACTTACTGAGTGTCCAAGGCTGGTCTTCGTGGTTTGACGCCCTCACACCAATAGGTATGACATGAGGTTTCCATTTCGACATAGGATCTCGAAGATTCCTGTGGATATGCAATAGTAACTTTTGACCTAGTTTTTTGAAGTCGGTGTTCTTGTTTCATGTCGAATAATCCTAACGGAGAAGTTTGGGATTATTGGAGGAGTATTCATGCTGACTCAGACAGTAAAGAACCGGATCTATGATTTTAGTCATCAGGTGGGCGGCCGGGAATTGATGAATGCTGTGGCAATAACCATCGGTGAAGGGGATGACATCTATTGTATCAATCGATTGGCACCAATGGTTGCTGTGAGGCGGATTATCATAGGTACCACTCCTGGCGACGAGGAGGTCGTTGGACAGTTTGGTCGTCGTGGCGAGGGAGATGGCGAGTTTGTGTGGCCAACTGGAATCGCCCTTGACTCTGAATACAATGTATATGTCACCGATGAGTGGCTACATCGGGTGACCATGTTCGCCCAAGATGGCACGTTCTTGCGTCACTGGGGCGGACAAGGTGATGGCGATGGCGAACTAAATGGCCCAGCTGGGATAGTGGTGGACTCTAACGACGATATCTATATTGTTGACTCTCTCAATCACCAAGTGCAAAAGTTTACTAAGGAAGGGAAGTATCTGGCCCGGTGGGGTGGTCTTGGCAGCGAACCCGGCGAGTTCAATTCGCCTTGGGGAATCACTGTCGACGATCATGGATACGTATACGTTGCCGATCATCAAAACCATCGTGCCCAGAAGTTCACGGCTGACGGGGACTACGTTGCCCAATTCGGCTCCTACGGTAGTGGTAGGGGGCAATTGAATCGACCTGCGGACGTCGCAGTTGACCCTGAAGGTGACATATATATCTGTGACTGGGCCAATAACCGTGTGCAGATTTTCGCAGACGATGGAGAGTTCATCACAAGTTTTATTGGAGATGCTCAGGAACTTTCAAAGTTGTTCATAATGACGGTCGACGCCAGCCTCGATGTTTACTAGGCCCGTCGCCGTGTCAGTACACTGGAGCCTGAGTGGCGCCTAGCAATGCCCTGCAGTATCGTATTCGACTCTAAAAATTCAAGGCTGATCATCGCTGATACACAACGTCGTCGTGTTCAAATTTACAATAAACTGAAGGACTACTTGGAGCCCGAGGCTAATCTCTAATTAGGTAGTGCAGCCCCAGTAAGTACGATGGTTATTGTTCTGCTGAAGGCGGAAGAGAGCCTATATTTGGGACGATTTTCTCCAAACAGATTCAGCTAGATCCATCTATCTCACACTAGTCTAATCAGTCTCAATAGGATTTGCATAAATCACAGTTTATATTTAATTTCTACTTCCAGAAGTTGCCATCCGACTTGACTGAGAAACATCAGCTAAGGATCTTACTTAACCGCCTTTTAGGCCAACTGCATTACTTTAGCCAGTATATGTGAGTCTGGTACTCAACATAGCTAAA
>CAYLLU010000028.1:0-26596 GCA_964384845.1 uncultured Dehalococcoidia bacterium | reverse complement strand
GAGGGCGCTTGCGGCGGTGGTCGCCGATAGCACCCTGCTGGGAACATACTCGGACACCGATTCGGAGGCTGCCGCACCGTAACACGCCTCTGGCCCCCACTACACTCCACTACCCAGAGACTCCAACTTGTCAGATTTCGTCGACTTCTATAATTCTACGGGAATCTCCGGACTCGAGTGGCGCAGCGGAATAATGCTCGTCATCGGTCTCGGCTTCATGTTCCTAGCCATCACCAAGGGCCGGGAACCCTACGTACTTCTCCCCATTGGGATTGGCATCATAATCGCCAATCTACCTTTCACTGGTTTGACCGACTTTGCTGCGAGTGCGGATGGACACCAAAAGTCCGGAATCTTCGGCATAGTGCTCTATTACGGCCTGACATTCTGGGATATTTTACCTCCGATAATTTTTCTGGGACTTGGTGCGATGACCGACTTCAGTCCGGTGATCGCCAATCCCAAAACACTACTACTAGGTGCGGCGTCACAGATCGGAATCTTCGTGGCCTTTTGGGGAGCACTCGTCTCAGGGTCGTTCCTGAACATCCAGTTCACTGTCGAGGAAGCAGCGGTGATTGGAATCATCGGAGGCGCCGACGGCCCGACCACAATCTTCCTGTCTGGGGTGCTCGCACCCCAGATCTTGGGAGTCACCGCTGTGGTGGCGTATACGTATATGGCCAGCGTGGTATTCATACAACCACCGCTAATGAAGATACTCACTACAAAACGAGAACGCGAAATAACGATGAGTGCCCCCAGAGATGTGTCGCGTATCGAAAAACTCATCTTCCCTTCGGTAGCATTGATAGTGATAATACTGGTGGTGCCAGGATCCGCCCCTCTGATCTCGATGTTCATGATGGGAAACCTGTTCCGAGAGAGCGGTGTCGTGCCCAGGCTCGCCGACGCGGCCTCCAACGAGCTTTTGAACATCACCACTATCTTCCTGATGGTCACTGTCGGGACGCAGCTCTCCGCTGAGACTATGTTCAAGATCGACACCCTGGTGATATTCGCATTGGGGATGGTGGCCTTCGGATGCGGAACAATGGGGGGCCTGCTCTTCGCAAAGTTCATGAACCTGATATTGAAAGAAAAAATCAACCCGCTGATAGGTTCGGCCGGTGTATCCGCGGTACCTATGGCGGCAAGGATTTCGCATAAGATTGGGCAAGAAGCCGATCCTAATGTCTTCCTACTAGCACACGCAATGGGTCCCAATGTGGCCGGCGTTATCGGCTCGGCGGTCGTCGCCGGCGTGTTCATTTCACTGATATAGGCGGCCAATGACAACAACGCTGCGAGTTAAGATCGGGAAGCGATGGTACACGGTGGAGATCTCTGACCTCTTCACCGATCCGGTTATGACCCTGGTAGATGGGGAAGAGGTCCAAGTAAATATTCAGCGCACGATACAAGTGAGTAAATCTCAACAAAGCATCAGCCCTGTAACTACACCCGCTGCCGCTCCCTCCGATCCACCAGTCGCCGTCCCTGCCTCAGCGAGACCCATAAAACAGTTCAAGTCACCCATGCCAGGTGTCATCCTATCTGTAGTGGTTCAGGTGGGAGACCAGGTGGTTACAGGCGACGAGATCTGTGTCCTCGAGGCGATGAAAATGCAGCAGACGCTGCGAGCCGACTGGTCCGGCATCGTCTCCAAGGTCCACGTCCAGTCGGGTCATCAGGTGCTTGACGGTGATCCAATCATCGACCTCTAATACAATCCACCGACTTAAGGCTGCTTTGGAAGAACTGACCAGTCAACCTCACCCGGCACAAGTGTATCTCAAGGTTTAGACTACAATACACTCTTACACAAAGGACGAGATGAGAAATTCGCTAAATGATATCCAACAACACGGGCAATCCGTCTGGTATGACAACCTCAGCCGAGGCCTCATCCAGTCCGGTGAACTTAGTCGCCTGATCGACTTAGGTGTCACCGGACTAACATCAAACCCGACTATATTTCAGAAAGCCATTGTCGGTAGTGACGAATACGACGATGCCTTCGAATCACTAGTACGACAGGGCAAGGACGCCGATGGCATATATGAAGGGCTGGTCATCGAAGATATCCGCTCGGCGGCCGACCTATTGCGCCCGGTCTACGAAAACACCAAAGGCGTGGACGGATACGCCTCCCTTGAGGTGAACCCTCATTTGGCCCACGATACCGCAGGTACGGTAGTGGAGGCCAAACGACTGTTTGCGGAACTGGATCGTCCTAACGTCATGATCAAGGTGCCTGCGACCCCGGCCGGTATGCCTGCCATTCACTACCTAATAGGCGAGCGTATAAACGTCAACGTGACACTTCTGTTCTCGTTGAAAGCATACAGTGATGCACGACAAGCCTACATAGCCGGACTAGAGGATCTTAAGTTGTCTGGTGAGGATTTGGCAGGAGTCGCTTCAGTTGCCTCTTTCTTCGTAAGTCGGGTGGACACCGCTATCGATACACGACTCGACGATAAGGCTCCAGAACTTAGAGGTCGTGCAGCGGTCGCAAACGCCAAACTCGCTTATCGCGACTTTCAAGAGGATTTCGGCAGAGAGCGATTTTCAGTATTGCAGCAGGCGGGGGCTCGGCTCCAGCGTCCTCTCTGGGCTAGCACTGGCGTGAAAAATTCTGCCTATAGTGACGTTCTGTACATCGAGTCGCTCATCGGTGAGAACACCGTGAATACGATGCCCGAGACGACGCTCCTCGCATTCCTTGAGCATGGTACCGCAGATGATACCATCTCCAAGGATGTCGATGTGGCCGCCAAGCTTATCGACGATGTCGAAGCAACCGGTGTTGCAATGAACGAGATCACCTCAGGACTACTTTCCAACGGTGTCAAGCTCTTCTCCGACTCCTTCGACGAGCTAATGGCCGACATAGAGCGCAAACGCCGAATGCTAGTTAAGGATTGAGTCGTAAGACACTACTGACACATTACAGCCCAGGCTCCCAGGATCATGACGTCCAGTAATTCAGTCCCCTTGGCGGGGCCTCTATGTTCCGGCACAAGACGTACGCGCACGTCTAACTGGCAACGAAGCATGTCCCAGAACCTCATCTCGAAGATCCTTGGATCCTAAGCCAATCAACAAAGGTTTCAGTTCTTAGATCGTACCTACGATACCTGTGGCCGACCTAAAATCACTACACTCGCCGTAGTCGGTGATCCCCTAATCGGCCTTTTCTTTCACAAATATCCACGGCCTCCATGCGGTATCAACTACAAATGTCTCGATATCTATTATTCTCACGGGGGCCTCCTGAAACGTCGAAAGGTGCTGAAGCCGGGTGATATCATACCTATTCCGACGTGCAGTTCTTGAGAAATCACAAGGAGATCGTATGCAACAGATCAGAGCGCGCCCGGGAGAGTATTCTTACGTCATCGGCCCGTACCGAGAGCCGGTCGCCACGGTGCAGCCCGGCGAACTATTCGCCGTGGAGACCGCAGACGCCTTTGAAAACCGGATCGACTCCCCCGACTCGGATATCACAAAGATCATCGAACTGCCATATGTGAACCCACTTACAGGCCCTGTGAACGTCGAAGGTGCGGAGAAGGGAGACAGCTTGGCGGTGTCCATACACTCAATCGAAATAGTGCGAGACTACGGCGTTAGTGCGTTAATACCTGAGTTCGGTGGCCTGTGTAGCACGGTATTAACGCGCACCCTCAACGAGCCTCTGCCGCCACGGGTGATGTTACACCCAATTCGCAACTACGAGATCACGTTCTCGGAAGAGTTGCCCATCGCGGCTATTCCGGTCCAGCCGTTCTATGGGACGATGGGGACGGCCCCGGAACTCGAGGCGATTTCATCCCTATCGCCAGGCACTCACGGGGGTAACATGGACGCCGCTGACTTACGCCCCGGAAACACACTATTCCTACCAGTTCAGGTGCCCGGCGCATTACTGTACATCGGCGACGGCCACGCCGCCCAAGGAGATGCCGAGGTGTGCGGTGTCGCAGTTGAGGTGCCGACGTGGGGGAAGCTATCGGTGGAGTTGGTCAAAGGTGTCGCAGTCCGGACACCACGAGTAGATTCGCCAGGACACATCATGACCATTGGTAGTGCCCGTCCGATGGAGGACGCAACACGTATAGCGTTCTACGAGCTGGTGAGGTGGCTAGAGGAGGATTACGGCCTTGAGCGATTGACAGCGTATCAACTCTGTTCTCAGGTAGCCGAAGTGCGAGTTGCCAACATGGTAGATACGCTCTACTCAATCGTAGCCAAGTTCCCAAAGCGGTATTTGCCCGATTGGTCTAACTACAGTACCAAGACATGACCCAAGTAGTTTGGGTTCTGCCAACAACAGTACTGGTTGATTCGGATGTACATTCTCGGACACACCGCGTCGGCAAATATCATAAAAAACCAAGAATCCAGAGCCCAGGGACGTGTAGGGACACTCTCAAACATGGATAAGCTCCGCAACAAGACCGTGATCACTTAGGAAAAATTAGTAGAGCAAGAACGCAATCTCCTAAAGTACTCAGAATCTCTCCGGTGGTCTGACAAGGACCTCTCCTTGATTTGCGGAAGATCCAAACTACAGACCATCCTAATTAGGATTAGCGATTTAGCGAGCAGGTGCCCCAGCGTGGCACAAATCAAGAGACGTATTCGTACCACATTAGGCTGTAACTGGAGGACGGCGAGTCACCCAAGGACGAGCCTCCTCCAACTGGGCCGCCAGTCGAAACAGCATCGCCTCGTCGCCGAAGCTCCCCAGGAAGTGGGCACCGATCGGGAGTTCCCCGTCGGTCCAGTATAAGGGTACCGACATAGCCGGGTTACCAGTACTATTGGCAATGTAGGTATACGGCGAGAACGTCGCCATGCGCCGGCGCAATTCAAAAGGATCGCCCTCTGAGAACTCAAAGGTACCCAACGGAACGGGAGGCTGCCCCACCGTAGGGGTTAACCAAACATCGTATTCGGTGAAGAAGTGAGCGATATCCCTAGTGGCCCGCTGCATGTCTTCGATAGCTAGTAGGTATTCCGGTCCACTGATACCAATGGCCCGGTTCCTGTATGCCCATACAAAAGGCTCGAACAATTCCTCTACAGGTTCTTTTCCCAATCGACGAGCCCAACCTGATATACCCCAGGCGACGCCTGTCGCTAAAACCTTGGTCACGGCCTCCCAAAGCGTCTCGGCATCGTAGACAGGCGAATCATCAATAATTTCATGGCCAAGATCAGCGCAGAGAGCAGCGACCTCACGGACAGCCTGTACGCATTCGGGGTCCAACTTGGTGCCAAGAGGGGTCTTATCGCTAAACGCGATGCGTAGTTTCCCTGGATTAGCACCCACTTCTTTCACAAAGGGGCGGATCTGAACAGATGTAGGATACGGATCCCCCGGCGCCGGTCCCGACGTGGCATCCAACAATGCCGCAGAGTCGCGGACCGACCTGGTTAGTGCGTGTTCGCTGACCATACCTGACATCAAATCACCATAGTAGGGGCCCAGCGGGTTTCGTCCACGAGACGGCCTGAACCCAAAGACACCACAGCACGAGGCTGGGATGCGTATAGATCCTCCAGCGTCGTTACCATGGGCCATAGGCACCACACCAGCAGCTACTGCAGCGGCAGCGCCGCCGCTAGAGCCACCTGACGTGCGGGATATGTCCCAGGGGTTTCGCGTGGCGCCAAATCGTCTCGGCTCTGTGGTCACCCCGATACCGAATTCTGGAGTGTTTGTTTTACCGAATATTATCAAGCCAGCGGCCTTGTACCTGCTTACCAGCTCCGTGTCTCGATTAGGCACAAACTCACCTAGAAAGTCACTCGATTGGGTGAAAGGGACCCCTGCATACTCGGCAAGAAAGTCCTTCAGAAGGAAAGGGACCCCGCGGAATGGACCACCCGGTATGGGAAATGACGCAGCCTCCATGGCAAGCTCATACATCGGTGTAACTACAGCATTAATGGTCGGGTTGACCAACTCTAGTCTTTCGATAGCGATATCCATCAATTCGATGGCTTGAACGTCGCCCTTCGCAATCAGTTCCGCCTGTCCCGTGCCATCAAGGGCAGCAATGTCGTCGAACCTACGCACTTCCTGAGATGCCTCCTAGACTTTAGAACAAGTGCACTTGCATGGTATGCACGCCTATCTCCGGTGTCAAGAATAAAAGGGGTTGACAAGAACTCCTGTTCTGTTCTATTCTTGTTCTAAGACAATGCCCACTATCAGGAGAGCACAATGGGAAACACTACCAGGGAGCCCCAAATACAGCTCGAAATGCCAGGAATGCCGGCTACAACAAGTCCTCTACCAAATGCCACATCCTCTAACCTAGGCGCTGGAACACAAGTAAAGTACATCGGAGCAGTAGACGGAGGGCCACGTTACGGCGCTACTGGATTCGTACGGCGCACCCACTCAGGGCGTGCCTACGTAGACATGGGCAGGTCGGGCCGGTGGCACATCCCCTACTATTTGCTATTCGTCTCTCCTCACTTTTCCACCAACGCCGCGTAAGTTCCGTTCATTCGACTTCGTGAGACCAACCCTATCCCTAAGGAGCAGGGCCTTGAGCAACAACGATTCACCGGTGAAAATTCGTGTCGTGGGTGTTGGAGGAGCCGGAGGTAACACCATCTCCAGAATTGGAGCCAATAACCCATTAGGACTCGATTTACTCTCCCTCAACACTGACATCCAAGCCCTGGGGTCTATGCCCTCGATTCACACATTCGGAATTGGCCCCTCCACAACAAGTGGTCTGGGTTCGGGTGGTGACCCGGCCATAGGACGCAAGGCTGTACGCGAGAGTGTTGAACAGGTGCGCCAATTGGTCAAAGATGTGGATCTAGTGTTCGTCACAGCAGGTATGGGTGGTGGGACCGGCACGGGAGCAGCGCCGTTGGTCGCCGATCTGGCACGCAAGAGTGGTTCTCTCACAGTTGCGGTGGTTACACGTCCTTTTACCTTTGAGGGCAAAAGACGGATCGAGTTGGCGGAACAGGGGATTCAAGCACTGAGCAAAAAGGTCGACGCTATGATCACGATAGACAACGACCGCCTTCTTGAATCGCTAAATGATGAATTTTCATTAGAGGCAGCCTTTCGGATTGCCGACGAGGTTTTGCACCAAGGCTTGGAAGGCATAGCCGAAATCGTGTCGGTACCAGGGCTAATCAACATCGACTTCGCTGATGTTCGTTCGCTTATGACTGGTGGCGGCCGTACATTCATGTCAATGGGAGAAGGCAAGGGGAAATCAGCTGCAGTCGACGCGATTGAGTCAGCTCTCTCCAACCCGCTTTTCGAGGCCCCACTATACGGATGTACTGGAATCCTACTCAACATCAAGGGAGGCAAAGACCTGACACTGGCGCAAGTCCACCGCATTGCAGCTATAGTCAGAGAATCTTCTCACTCCGATGCAGAGTTATTACTAGGTGTAATCAATGATAAGCATTGGAAGAATCGAGTGACTGTAACACTGGTTGCAACGGGAATTCCTCCCGAGGACGTACACAAAGGAGGCGTGAATGCCTTAAGTCTCGAAAGCATACTGGCGGCGTCATCCGGTTCCAATGGCCACTCAGTACATGCGGAACTTACACCGCGTAATTTGCTCTAGCGGACCAATGATAAACTATCCGAAAAATCCGCTTCGTGCCTGCTCCTTAATAACCCCAGCAACTAACTCTGGTCTCTGAATAGGCACATCGTGAACACTATCTTCCAACCACACCGTCCTACTTATTGGCAGCAATCGGTTAGCACGCTCAACAGCCTGTTCACGCCCAAGGTGCCGTTCTGTCATGGCCTCGTCACCATCCTGCCGCGCTGGCATCAGCAGGACAGGGCAAGACACTGAACCCATACTTCGTGAAGGCTTGTGCTCCCATAACGCATCGATAATCCTCATGTGGTTCTCGCGGGTGAGCCTGGGACGTATAGTTCCATCCTCGACGACATCAAAGTTAGCCTCCAGAAAACCCTGCATTTCTAGAGCCCTCTCAACTCCGTTTGGCAGATGGCCTTTCGATAAATCTAGCAGACCGGCCATTGTGAGTTCTGTAAGATCCGGCGGTGCAAGATTTACCCTCGCCTTCTCTCGCGACATACCTGGTACCTCGGACAACTCAATAAGTCCACCATCCACCAGGCACACCCCACGCGGCACGGACGGGTGGCGAGATGCTAACTCAAGAGCAACATTCCCACCCCAAGAGTGCCCTACGATCAGCGGCCACTCGGCGCCGATCGCCTCCAGGAACCCCAATAAATCATCCGCCACAGTGGCAAAATCATAGCCATTGTCGGGTTTATAGCTGTCTCCATGACCCCTTTGCTCAAGTGCCACGACCGTGAAATTGTGGGTTAATAACGGCGCAACGAGATCCCAAAAGCGGCAATTGGAAGCGAGGCCGTGCAACAACACTATAATGCCACCTGACCCTCCCCAATCACGATAGTGAAGAGAAAGCCCGTTTACAACTACATGAGCCTCGGTGGAAGGTCCGATCACTTTCCCAGTCCTCGAGGATTGGAAATCATTTCAGATCTCACAAAAGGCCGGCCTCATTCTAGATTGCTATCCCTCTTTGACGTCATCCTGGAGTTATGTTATTAGGACAGTAAGTGCCCATATATCTCACTTACTGTCTCCAAGTCACCGGGCATCTCTAGAAACTCTTCGCCGACCGGGTATCGGAACTGGTTCATCAGCGGCACGTCGCCATTGTTACCAAATAGAACAATTGCAACTGCCGGAAGGTGTTCCAAAATCTAGCTGGCCACCCTGATCCCGTTTAGCAACGACACAGCATCCACCCTGACGGCCACTATTTTATCCTCAAACACGATCTCGGCAGAGAGCGGCTAATCTGTCTTTAAATTATCGATGTCTCGATGTCACGGAGAAGCCGGCACCTGGCGTCCACTAATACCAAGTCGCTGTGTTAACCTCCCATAAAAAGCCTCAGGGGGCTCGCACCTCAGAAATTTGGCCGAGTATGGGCTCCGACTGATCTTGACTACGTCGTCGGGATTTACGGTCGTGTCCGTAAAGCCGTCGGAACTGAGCACGACTGTGTGTCCGCCGTCGACTTTTAGCTCTATCACGGAATCCTCAGACACTACGATGCCGGTCTGGAAACTCATATGAGCCGCCACGGGCTGAATCAGGATCTCCTTCGACTCGGGATGAAGAATCGTACCTCCGGCCGAGAGGGCGTATCCGGTACTGCCAGTAGCAGTAGCTACGATCAGGCCATCAGCTCTATATGTCGTGAGTAGAACACCATCTATTCTCGTGTCGATATCGAGAAGTCTCGCCACCGAACCCCGGGTTAGTACGACATCGTTAAGGGCATGGACTACGACACGAGGTTCGTGACTCCCTCCCGTAACCACCGACGCCTGCAGCATCATCCGAGTCTCAGTTCGCATGCTGCCATCCAAGTAGACACCCAAGGAATCTTCCGTCTCGCCAATCGATAGCTCAGTCATGAATCCGACTCGGCCAAGATTTATCCCTAAGATTGGCACCTCGTATGGGGCAACAACCCGTGCAGCACGGAGGATCGTCCCGTCACCACCAGCGGTGATTAGTACCCGGGTACGCAATAAGGTATCCTCAGCTACATCGAATGCCTCAATCGACGCTGCCCACGAGTTGTCCCGAAGCAACCGTGTGTCCAACAGACGATCAACCATCCCTGCAGCCTTCGGCACGTTAGGGTTATAAACCAATCCAACTAGATCTCTTGTGCTCATTCCAATCACAGCCGCCGGCAGAGTGGTTTAGACAACGAAGTACGAAGCATAGATAGTGTAGCAACGAGGTAGAATCACGGTCAACACCGTTGTCAGAGGAGCGTTCGCTAATTAAAACAAGACCTCAGCCGCGGTACGAGCGAATTCTAAGAGCGGCCTGGGGTACAAACCAAAAAACAGGACACCCGATACAGTAACCACCATGGCCAGGCGAGTTGCCATACCTGAAGACACCGGCCCAACAGACGCCGGGTCAGAAAGGTACATCACTTTAATGACTCGGACATAATAGTAGGCAGACACAACACTGTTTATCCCCCCTAGCACAGCTAACCAGGCAAGATCACTATTCACCGCCGAGCCGAATATATATACCTTCGCCATAAACCCAACCGTAGGGGGCACCCCGGTCAGCGATATCATGGCAAATGCCAGTACGGCTGCCGGGAAGGGCGCGCGCCGACCCATTCCCGCATAGTCCTGAATCTTGTCGCTGTCTATATGGCTGGAGATGGCAATCACCGCGGAGAACGCCGCCAAGTTCATCACGGCATATCCGCTTAGGTAGAAGAGGACCCCCGACGGACCAAACGCGGGTTCGTCTCCCGCTGTGCGAGAAGTGGCAGTGGCCAAGCCCACCATGATGTAACCCGCATGGGCAACTGTGCTATATGCCAGCATCCGCTTGATGTTGCCTTGAGAGATAGCCACCAGATTGCCAATGGACATCGATAGTGCGGCGAGTATTGCAAAGACCGCACTCCACTCAACGCTGATAGCGTCCAATGGGAAAGCCACATAGAAGACCCGCAGCACCACCGAGAAGCCCGCAGCCTTGCTGGCCACGGACAGGAACGCTGTAACCGGGGTCGGTGCCCCTTCGTAGACATCAGGAGCCCACATCTGAAATGGGAACGCGGTGATCTTGAATCCAAATCCCGCGATCATCAGGATACTTCCGAGTGCAAGTGCATAACTCCCAAATGGCTCGTCACCCACCATGGTGATTTCCGATATACTCTTGGCAATCTCGCTGAGTACCGTGGTTCCCGTGAATCCGTAAACGAGCACCATACCGTACAGAAGTAGCGCGGAACTGACCCCGCTCAGTATAAGGAATTTCAAGCCCGACTCGGACGACTTACCGTCACGCAAGAACGCGGCCAAGGCCGCGATCGGCAAGGCTGTCAATTCAAGAGCTATAAAGAGTGTAATCAGTTCCGTCGCGGAGGAGAGCAACATCATCCCTGAAAGAGCAAACAGGATGAGTGCGTAATATTCGCCTTGGAATCGCGCAAACCTACGTACGTATTCGGAAGAAACCATCAGGATGACGGCTGTCATCGCCAAAAGTAGAAACTTGAAGAACAAGCTGAATTTATCTACGGACAGAGTCGTGGCCAAAATACCGTCGTTACTCACTGATGTGGCACCATCCAGCCCAACGACCCAGAGTGAGAGGCTGAATCCTAATGGCACGGTCAGTCCCAACGCCGCGATTATCGTCAAATAGCCCTTGCGCGAAATGACCAGGTCAAGTAAGAGCACGATAATAGCGAGTCCGGCTACACTGATTTCCGGGGACAGCAGATATATATCGTGACTATTCATTAAGATTGCCTATTTTAGAACCATCAAAGTCTGGTCCTGAGCAGCCTGAATCGCCCGCACGACCGGCTCAACACCCTGGGTAAAAGAGTCCGTTATGAAAGCCGGGTAGACACCTACCGAGATGATCGCCCCCACTAGCACCAGCAATGGCACCATCTCCAACACTGTTACGTCCCTCACACTATCAAAGCGCTCCTTGGCAGGGCCAAACAGTGTGCGTTGGATCATCCACAGGATGTAGCCGGCCGTAATAATGATCCCGAAAGCCGCCGCCCCAGTGAGCCAGCTCCAGACCGGGAAAGCGCCAAGCAAGACCAAAATCTCGGAGACAAAGCCGCTGGTACCGGGCAGACCCAACGACGCAAGACCAGTCAGCAAAAACGCCGCCGCTAGGATGGGCATACGCGTCGCCAGACCTCCAAGGTCCGGGATGTATCGGGTATGGGCCTTCTCGTACATAAGTCCGACCAGCAGGAACATCAGGCCAGCTATGGTACCGTGAGTAAACATCTGTAGTGCGGCTCCAGAGCGCCCCACGGGCGAAACAACGCCAGCAACCCCGGCAACCGAAGATATACCGATTAGCACGAATCCCATATGGCTAACACTACTAAAGGCGATCAGCCGCTTAAGATCTGTCTGCCTCAGCGTCACGAAGGCGCCGTACAATACATTAATGACACCGAACAATGCAATGGCAAAAGCTGCATCGACAATGACCTCAGGAAACATGCCCGCCGAGACACGGATCATCCCGTAGCCGCCCATCTTCAGTAGTACCCCTGCCAACATCACGCTAACAGCGGTCGGGGCATCAGTGTGAGCATCGGGGAGCCATGTATGCAGTGGCCAAACCGGGAGTTTGACCGCGAATGCGACGATGATCAGTGTAAAGATTAGACCAACAGGGACTATCAGATTGCCGGCGGTCTTTGCAGCGGCAATCTCGTCCGGCAACGTTGTCATATCAAATGTGCCGGTGGAAAAGAACAGTGCTAGGATCCCAACAAGCATGAACGCGCTTCCAAGGAAGGTGAATATGAGGAATTTCATGGCCGAGTACTCCCGGCGTCCGCTCCCCCAAATCGATATCAGGAAGAACATCGGGAGCAACTCAAGTTCCCAGAACAAGAAAAACAGAAGGAAGTCCAGTGACACAAATACACCCATCACGGCTGTTTGGAGTACCAGTAGCCACACGAAGTACTCGCGAACACGGTGTTTGATGCCCCATGACGCAAATACCGCTGCCATCCCCAGCAGGCCAGTCAGCAGTACCAAGGGAACGCTCAAGCCATCAACACCAAGGAAATACTGCACCCGGAATGTTTCTATCGGAATCCAGTTCTCCACCTGGTCCACCAACTGAAAAGCGCTGTTGCCCAGGTCGAATTTTATGAACACTAAAATAGTGAGCGCCAGTTCGGCAAGTGAGACCATTCCAGCAACATAGCGAATGTTGCGGTCTCCTCTCACGATAGTAGCTATTAGCAGGGCTCCAGCCAGAGGCAAGAACACCACCGTAGTCAACCAACCCGAAAACACCAACTCACTCTCCTATTATCTATGCGTATCCTTTTCGAATTTTGCCAATCCTACCTCAGGAAAAAAACCACACCTAGGATGGCCAACAAACCCAAAGACACCACCACTCCGTAACCCTGAACCTGTCCAGTCTGCGCGTGGGCCATTACCCCACCAACATTACGGCCGAGGTAGGCCAGGCAGCGTACGATTCCATCCACAATGGCCTTATCAGCCCAGTCCAAGAATCCGGCGGTCCAACCATATAAGGCCTTGCGAGTCACGTATCCCTCATAGACCTCGTCAAAGAAATATTTCCTCGATAGTAAAATATGGAAGGGGCGCATAGCGGCTCCGATAGGCTCGAAATATTCTTTCCTAGCCGAGTACACGAGGTATGCCAGCACAATACCGGCCACCGCGAATACGGACGACACCGCTGCTATCACATAGTTGAAATGAGGCGTCTTAACATCAACGATCCCCTGCCCAAGGAATCCAGACAGCCAGTGGGAGGGTACCAAACCGAGATCCACGGTAGGATTTACTAGGAAGCCTGCCGATACGGCTGCGACCCCGAGCACCAGCATAGGTAAGACCATGACCGCGGGTGACTCAGCCAGATGGATACCATCGTCATCACCGTGGGCCTCAGCCACAGGATCAGCATCGACACCACCACGAAAGTTTCCACCGAAGGTCATGAAAACCACTCGGAACATATAAAAGGCTGTCATAAGCACCGCCGCCAAACCGAGCCAAAAGACGACCAGGCTCACCCAACCGTCATGTCCCCAAGCGTCCGTCAGAATCTCGTCCTTGCTCCAGAAACCGGCCAGCGGGAATATGCCTGCGATACTGAGGGCACCAATAACAAAGGTGACATATGTCCAGGGCATCACCTTACGCAGACCACCCATATACTGCATGTCGAATGTACCAACAGCATGGTGAACAGACCCCGAGCCGAGGAACAACAAGGCCTTGAAAAACGCGTGGGTGAAAAGATGGAATATCGCCGCACCATAGGCGCCAACCCCGAGGGCCAACATCATATAGCCGAGCTGACTGATCGTAGAATAGGCAAGTACCCGCTTGATATCTGTCATTACCAGGGCCATCGAAGCCGCGAACACCGCTGTTAGCCCCCCGATGATCGCCACGATGTTCATAGCGATCTCTGATAATTCGAACAACGGGAAAAAGCGAGCCACAAGGAACACGCCAGCCGCGACCATCGTCGCCGCGTGGATCAGGGCACTGACCGGTGTAGGGCCCTCCATCGCGTCTGGAAGACATGTGTGAAGTGGTAGTTGTCCCGATTTGCCTATTGCTCCGGCGAATATACCCAAGGCCACCCATGTGACCACGCTTGTACCTATGAGGCCGGCTTTAATAGCATCTTGAGACTCTGTGTTGATTGTCATGATCTCTAGGCCGTTCCCGTTGAAAACATCAGCATTCAATACGAGGTACAAGATGGCCAGCAGAAATCCGAAATCCCCTATACGCGTGACAATAAAAGCCTTCTTGGCAGCAGCAGCAGCAGACGGCTTGTGATACCAGAAGCCAATAAGAAGATACGAAGAGGCCCCGACAAGTTCCCAGAATACGTATAGTTGGATTATGTTCGCTGAGAGAACCAGACCCACCATAGAAGCGGTGAACAGGGACATGTAGGCGTAGTAGCGGGCATACCCCGAGTCACCACTCATGTAACCGACCGAGTAGATCTGCACGAGCAGGCTCACTCCGGTGACCACCACTAACATGATCGCAGTTAGCGGATCGAGTAATATCCCCACGGTCACACTAAGACTACCGATCTCCAGCCAGGAGTAGGTGGTGAACCCCAGATCACCGTTATTATTTACTACAGAGCGCAAGGCCCAGATGGACAACACCAAAGCAATACTGATGGTGGCAATGGTCACGTATCCCGCAAGCGAGGAATACCGGTTAAAAAATGGGCGAATTATGAGGCCCGAGGTCAGAAAGGACCCAAGAGGAAGGAACAGAATCGCCCATACCCAGGCTTCAGTAATCATCTAGCGGCTCCAGGGACTTGCAATAACATTACAGTTTTCTCAATATTTCATCGGCCACGTGTTCACGACCACGCGGCACCAACACACGGAAAGGGACGCGTTCACCCCATGTTGTGATGTCGCCCTTAGGCAGAATCTTCGTCGGCAGACCCTCACCTTCGAGCACCTCTTTCCACATCTCAGCGGCTACCAAGTTGGGAGTCTCGCGGTAGTCAACCCACATTTAGATTCTCCTCCTCTAAAGGACATCTCAGGGCCCGCCAGACATACGTCGCTACTAGACAACTTTACCAGGAGCACCCTGTGGTGCTTCCCGCAAAAAGTTCCATTACCCTTTTTAACCCTCTTTACTTCGACTCTTCGACGGCCATGCCGACAGTAACAAGCCTAAGTTCATATCAGGGAGGGATGTCTCAGAATATTTTCTAGTGCCTCATCTGATTCACATCTGTCACAGCGACCGTTTGACGATTGCGGTAGACCGCCATCACGATGGCAACAACTAGAGCAACTTCCGCCGCCGCGACCGAGCTAATAAAGATCGCGAATACCTGCCCCGTCAGGAGCAGCCTCGTCACATCCACCGCCATCTCTGCTCCATTGGCCAGCCCCCTCGGGACGATATACCGTGACAATGCAACGGCCGTGAGGTTTACGCCATTGAACATCAATTCAAGGGACATCAGTACGGTAATGGCGTTTCTCTTAGAAATCACTCCGTAGAGCCCAATCGCGAAAATAATGGCACCGATTATGAGGAAATTCTCGAGATTCACGGGTTCTCCCTGATCAATGCTAGGGCCGCTACGATAGCCGCAAGTAGGAGGAGCGACGCAGCTTCGAAGGCCAATACAAAGTCCCGTAGGAGCAAATCGGCGATACCCGGAATAGTGTTTTGTAGTACTGTCTCAATCTGATTGACCGTTTCCTGTTCCAATACCGCGCCATCTGCCGAGGCCGTCATATTTACAGAATCCGGCCCAGGAATAACATCGCCCAGTAGGTTCCAGTTAGTATTTATGGAGACGAACACAAGGACAGCTAACAATCCAGAGGCCAGGACCGCAGCTGGTACACGAAGTTTATTGTAAGGATTGCCATGAGCCACATCCCGGGTCATCAACACTGCAAAGAGGAGCAGGACCGAGATGGCGCCAATATAGATAACTATCTGGACAATCGCAAGAAACTCCGCTCGAAGCCTCACAAATAGCCCTGCTATCCCAGCAAACGACACTACGAGGAACAAGGCGGCCCTGAACAGGTCCCGAAGTTGCACCACCGCGATAGCAGCTACAATAGCCGAAATCCCTAGGATCCAGAAAGTGATGTCCGTGATCAGCGCCGCTTCGGTGCCAGTGCCCAGGGTCATCGCTTGGCCCATCTATCCGACTGCTCGTCAAGACTGGGTTTTTCGTGCCTACCGGCCTCGTCCCAATCCAGAGATACTTCCCTGCGGGGATCGTACTTTTTTTCTTGAAGTTGGGGACGGAACCAATTGCTAGGACGTTTGGGTGCAGCCTTCAATCTCTCAATATCTATGACGAGATCGTCCCTTCTATAAGTCCCTTCCTCGAATCCAGAGCCCATGTGGAGTGCGTCATAGGGGCAGGCCTCGACGCACAGACCACAGAACATACAGCGACCGATATCGATATCGAAGACTTCGACACCATACTTTTGCCCTTCCTGCATCGCCTCTCCATTCCGTTCGGTGACAATCTTGATGATGCCAAGAGGACAATACTTGGCACAACTCGCGCACCCTGTGCAACGCTGTTCGTACCA
This sequence comes from uncultured Dehalococcoidia bacterium, assembly GCA_964384845.1. Taxonomy (GTDB): domain Bacteria; phylum Chloroflexota; class Dehalococcoidia; order Lucifugimonadales; family CAJWER01; genus CAJWER01. The sequence continues at coordinate 9,853 of CAYLLU010000028.1, read as the reverse complement.
GGAAAACTCCTCACCACGGAACCTGGGATGTTGCGGGTAGCGGTCTTCGACACTTACCATGCCCACCAAAGCCTTGAGGGACTCCCCAGGGTTCCTAAAAACGAAAGTGAACACGTTGACGTTAGCGCGTCTAGCGAGTCCTAACGGCCCAATCTTACGGTCCGGATATTGGTGCACGGTGAACTGTCGATTCAGAAGAACCAGGTTCTTCAGTGTAACCGCCATTCCTCTGGCCAATCCAATGCCATACATGCTACTCGAACCCCGCTCTCATATTGGCCAATGGAGATGGCACAGGATCCGGCCTCTCCAGACGTTTTTGGCCTAGGATGTGCGCCACCACTACTATGGCCACAACTGCCAGTGCCCAGTTTATTCCAACCATGATCCATAACTCACCAGACAACAGGGCACCCGTTTCGGGATCCTGGAGCAAGAGGATCTCAAGCGCCACGAGGAACATGTTGAAGAGCGCCATCGGGAACAGCCCTTTCCACGCGAAACCCATTATCTGATCGACCCTCAGCCTTGGCCACGTCGCACGGACCCACAACAACCCCACCACAATTAGGAACACCTTTAGGACGAACCAAACCTGCCCCGGTATCGGTTCAAATCCCCGAGTGCCTCCTAGATAGAGTACAGTGGCCACTGTAGCGACTGCCAGGGGTGCCATGAACTCGCCTAGGAAAAATATGGCGAACTTGATGCCACTATACTCCGTAGTGAAACCTGAGCCTAATTCCGACTCCGCTTCGATCATGTCGAATGGGGTCCGACTCATCTCGGCAGACGCAGCCGTCATGAACACCAGGAATCCAATGGGCTGTGTCGCCAGATAAATTACGTCTTGGCCAATAACGATGTCGGTGAGCGCCAGAGACCCGGACATGATAACGACACCGGTGAGGGCTAGAGCCATTGGCACCTCATAACTAACCAGCATAGCGACTGCCCGCATCGCCCCGAACATCGCGTACTTGTTCCGAGAGGCCCACCCTGCCATAAACACACCTAGAGCGTTGATACCAGTGATACCGACGATGAAGAGGACACCTATATTCAACCTACCCAAAAAGCTCCCATCCTCAAAAGGTATCTCTCCAAAAGGGATCACCGCAAACACCAAAAGCCCAGGTACTAGTAGAACAATGGGTGCAAGATGAAATATCGGGCGGTCGGCACCTTCCGGCACCGTGTCCTCCTTGACCATCAACTTCAACACATCTGCGAGCGGCTGGAGCAGCCCAAATGGGCCCCATCGATTGGGCCCCAATCTCGACTGGAAACGCGCCAGAACTCGTCTCTCGAACCAGGTGTAGAGGGCCGTAGCCGAGATAACGGCGTTAAAAACCACGAACGCAAGCATGAACCCAGCCATTCCGAAAGCAAGCCATTCCAAGTTCAGGCTCTCAGGAAGCCGATCGCGAATAAACTCGTACAGTGTCTGGAAATCCACCTACCGATCCACCTCACCGAGGACAACATCAGTGCTGCCAAATATTATGACAAGGTCCCCCATTTTCCATCCAACAAGAATCTCTCTGAGAACGGTTAAGTTGATAAAAGATGGTGCCCTGATTTTGCACCTGTATGGGGAGATACCACCATCACTCACAAGATAGAAACCGAGTTCTCCCTTGGGTGCCTCGATCGCCGTGTAGGCCTCTCCCGGCGCCGGCCTGACGAAATAGGGAGTATCCGATCTGATCGAACCCCCTGAGATCTGCTGTATGCACTGGCGAACTATCTTGACACTTTGGCGCATCTCATTTATACGCACCAAGTATCGATCAAACGTGTCGCCCGAGGAACCGATAGGCACCTCAAACTCCATCCTGTCGTAAACCTCGTACGGGGCGGCTTTTCGGAGGTCCCACTGCACGCCGGTGGCCCTCAACATCGGCCCAGTGACCGAGGCATTAATAGCCATCTCAGGGGTTAGAATACCGACGTCACGGGTCCTGGCGAGCACGATCTCATTTGTGGTAATGAGGCCCTCTAGTTCATCGATATAGGTGGGCATTTCGTCCATCAGAAGATTAAGTGCTCCCCAGAATTCCTCGGGCGCATCCTGTGTAACTCCCCCCGGCCGCATGTAACTCAGGGTAATCCGCGCACCGCAAAGCATCTCAAACAGATCCAAGATGCGCTCGCGCTCACGAAAACAGTACATGAGTGGAGTGCCGCCGAAGGTCCCTAATTCCTGCATCAGAAACCCTGTCGAGATAAGGTGACTGGCAACACGTTGCAGCTCGGAGCACAGGACTCGCAAGTACTGTGCACGCTCCGGAACTTCGATGCCGCTCAATTTCTCTACCGCCCTGACATAGGCCAAATTGTTGGTCATCGAAGAGACATAATCCAGTCTGTCCGTTAAAGTCACTATCTGGGTATAGGAGCGTTCCTCAGCGAGCTTCTCGGTGCCTCTGTGCAAGTACCCTAACACCGGCTCGACGTCGAGGACGACCTCTCCGTCAAAGGTAACTCTCAGTCTGAAAACACCATGGGTGCTCGGGTGCTGAGGTCCCAGATTTATCGTTATTGGTTCAGTTTGAATCGACATTATAACGTTATATTAGCTTGCCAGAGACGCCGGAAGTTGGCAATGCCACCTACCTTACAAAATCCTTCCTGAGAGGATGCCCTGGAAAATCCTCCCAAAGCAGAATGCGTTTCATGTTGGGATGCCCGGCAAAGTGGACTCCCATCAGATCCCAAATCTCACGTTCCTGTAGGTTCGCCCCCTGCCAGACAGACGTGAGAGAGTCCGCCACAGGGTCTTTCCTACCATAGCAACGAGCCTTAATCACTATCGAATGGTTTAGTCTCATGGATAGTAGATGGTAGACCAATTCGAAGTGATCTACAAAATCGATCGCACTTATCGACGTAAGGAACGAGAAGTCCAGGTCAGGCGACTCCTTCAGAAACTCGGCAACAAGCAGCATGCTCTCAGGATCAACCCAGACGTCGGTTTCGTTCCATTCGACAGTTGCGCCAGGGTGCGCCTTATTGATGTGTTCAGCTACTGTGGCCCCAGATAGGATCCTCGTCATCAGGCGCCCGCTGCCATACCCTGGAGCGAGTAACGTTTAATCTTCTCGTGGAGTTGCATGATGCCGTATAAGAGTGCGTCAGGACGAGGCGGGCAGCCGGGAACATACACGTCCACGGGGATAATGTGGTTGACGCCCGGCACAACAGCATAGGATTCATAATACGGGCCGCCACTAGTTGCGCAGACGCCCATCGAGATGACCCATCGAGGTTCCGCCATTTGGTGATATACACGCTCGATGGCAGGTGCCATTTTCCAGGTCACTGTACCTGCCACTATCATAAGGTCGGCTTGCCGAGGGGAAGCGCGAAACGCCTCCATTCCGAAACGAGAGATGTCGAACCTAGACATTGCGCTAGCCATCATCTCGAAGGCGCAACAAGCAAGTCCAAATGATAGTGGAAACACAGACGACTTGCGGCCCCAGTTAAGTAGGGCGTCGATGCTGGTCACCGCAAGGTTACGTTTCAGGTCGTCCGGGACCTCTACCAACGGCTCTGCCAGGGGTTTGGTATTTGTGGTCTTGAGTCCATTGACATACGCGCCCTCTTCGCGGTCGAGATCCCATGTGGTCTCATGAAGAGGCACGGCCAGGCGACTAGGATCCTGGGTACGGGTAATCACTCTCTGCCCAAGTTCAGTAGCGATGGGGTCAGGTGCGTGTTTTTCCATTTTCAACTCCACTCCAGACTACCCTTTCGCCACGCATACAACCAGCCAACTAGTAAAATACCAATGAACACGGCCATCTCCGCGATAGCGAAAATCCCGAATTCCCTAGATAGATAGCCGAAGCGAGACGCCCAGGGGAAAAGAAAGACTACCTCTACGTCGAAAACGACGAATATTAGTGCGAAGGAGTAAAAACGGAAATTGAAGCGATTCCACGTGCCCGACAGAGTCTCGAAGCCGCACTCATATATGCTGTTCTTAATTGCATTGGGCTTGGCGGGACGTACCCTGAGTAGGGAGAGCATCCAGGACATGACCAGCATGCTAACTGGAATTCCGACAGCGAGCGCAGCAAAGACTGCTAAGAGCCCGTACTGGCGAAAATAATCGTCAAGCATGGCTCCACCAATGGTTCAAATTCATACAACTGGGAATATAGCATAGGCGATTGCACGTTGCAAATGAAATTTATAACTCTGAAACAATCGACGTTTTACTATTGACACACAACCTCGCCGATGCTAGCATTCTCGCGATCGTTAGACGATGTAACTCTGGGCGCTACCACATGCATCAGCCCCTGTTTCACACACTTCCACCGAGGCCGTGTCAGAACTGTGGCACCAGACGAAATCGGTGAGGTCCCCTCCGTGAGTAATCCCGCATTCAATATTGAAGATTCGCGGGCTCTGCCAGCAGTCTTTCACCGATACAGGCCAGAAATTGGGGCTGCGCTCCGAAAGGGGCTTTCCGACGACCCTCTGCCAATTTACCAGATGCTACGATATTCGATGGGCTGGTCTGATATGTTTGGGAACCCTATCACAGCAACTGAAGGTAAAGCCCTGCGTCCAACATTATGCCTCCTTGCTTGCGAAGCGACGGGTACACCCGCAAAGACCGCCATGCCGGCAGCTGTTTCCCTTGAGTTCATCCATGATTTTTCACTGATCCACGACGAGATACAGGATCTCGACGATGTGCGCCACCACCGACCTACACTCTGGGTAATTTGGGGCAAGGCAAAAGCCTTGGTCGCAGGCAACGCACTCAGGGCCATCGCCGACCAGTCACTCCAGTGTCTTTTAGACGGCGGCTTGAGCCCGAGAGCTGCCTTGGATATCAATGCACTGCTGACCGCGGCCTACCTAGAAATGATCGAAGGCCAGTATTTGGACCTCTACTTCGAAGGGCGAACTGACATCGAGCTTCCTGAATACATGGGGATGATCGCACGCAAGACCGGAGCTCTGATCCGATGCTCGTTGGTTATTGGTGCCACCATCGGCACACTTGACACCGTCGTCATAGAGGCGTTCCGACGGTTTGGTGATTCACTGGGCCTTGTGTTCCAAGTCCGCGATGATTTGCTCGGGGTCTGGGGAGAAGAGGAGTCCACGGGTAAGCCTGTCGGCGCAGACCTGCGCCGCAAGAAAAATACCTTCCCAGTCGTATACACCATGTCGAAGGCTAGGGATCGAGATCGCGATATTCTCAGGCAAATCTATAGTCAGGAGACGGTGAGCGATCAGGATGTAGCCATCGCCCTTGAGATCATGGAAAGTGTAGGCGCAAGGTCGTACGCCCAAGACCTGGCGTCGGAGCACTGCGAGCGGGCCATCAGCGCACTCTCAACTGTTGAACTGGACCATCGGGCGATGAAAGACTTTAGAGAGATAGCAAATTTCCTATTAATTAGGGAACATTAGTAGACGGCTACCAGTATAAATTGACTATATACACTCAATAAAGTATCCCCAACTGGCAGGTATGTTGGTATAAGTAGGCTGTTTACAATAAGAAAATCGTTACCTACTGACCGACTGAGAGAAAGTTCCTTCGTATTCAACTTTAGTCACGAGGAGTCATAGTCAAAATAGTCAAAAAGAATGAGAAGACTACTGGAAACGATGCTTCGGCGGAGAGGGTACATAATCAGGAGCGACCTGCCAGGGCACAAGCGATTTCCATTACTCAACATGCTCGAATACCTTGGAAAATACAATCTTGCCTATGAGGGCTCCGGCCGCCTCGATGAGTATGAGTCCGTAATAGACACAATTCCCGCCATTGACTAGTGCATTACCGTGTTCAATGAGTCGGGGGGCCCATCGTTTCGATCACGAGTTACAATGTGAAACTCCATCGGAGATTGACGAAGTTATCGACTAGGAATGCTACGCACCGGCAACCGAGTCGGGGGTAGGGCGAGTTTGACTGACAGTGTATATTAATATGCGGCCAAAAGGCAGATTGATAAAATGTGTAAGCTGAGGTGCAAGATCCTTGGGTGCCATTCTGCTGAACTGGTGCCCGAGCCGGCGCAACGACGCGTGGGAGAGGAATATGAATGAAAGTGAGTGAGGCTTCAATCAGTACCTGTGTTTTCACGATGCTTGTGGAATCCAATACTGAACCAGAATTTATCGACGTTACAGATACTGTGTCCGGCTTCGTTAAGGAGTCCGGTATCCTCAATGGTTTTTGCCTAGTGTTCTCGAAACACACAACCGCCGCGATCACGATTCAAGAGAACGAACCACTTCTACTCAAGGATCTTAGTAAGCTCCTTGAGAATTTCTCTCCCCGGAGCGCCAAGTACAGCCACAACGACTTCGCCGTGCGCACGGTGAACATGCACGAAGACGAGTGTCCTAACGGCCACGCGCACTGCCGTCATCTGATCTTGGGCTCCAGCGAGACAATCCCCGTGATCGACGGCGCTCTAGCACTCGGGCAGTTTCAGCGCTTGTTTGTGGTAGAGTTGGACGAGAAATCTCCCAATCCCAGAGAAATCCTGGTGCAGATGATGGGAGTGTAACCTTGTGAAAGGCCTCGTCTTGGAAAGCGACAGAGGCATTACCGTAGAACAAGCCTACGCACAATGTGCCCTGCTGGCGCGGACCCATTACGAAAACTTCACCGTAGGATCATGGCTCCTTCCACGGGACAAACGGTCCCATATCTACGCCATTTACGCCTACTGCCGCGGGGTAGATGATCTGGGAGACGAGTACCGCGGTGATCGACTAGTTGCGCTCGATGCATGGGAGCAAGATTTAGAGCGTTGCTACAGTGGCACTCCGGACCATCCGATCATGGTCGCACTACAGCAAACAATCCGGGATTTTGACATACCGATAGAACCGTTCTGGAAGCTTGTTGAAGCGAACCGCATGGACCAGACAATCACACGGTACCGGACCTACAAGGACTTAGAGCACTACTGTCAGCACTCCGCAAACCCTGTCGGACATCTAGTGCTCTATCTGTTCGGTTACCGTGATGAGGAGAGCCAGGCTCTATCAGACTTCACCTGTACGGCCCTGCAGCTTACTAATTTCTTGCAAGATGTGGTCCGTGACCACGAGATGGGTAGGATTTATCTCCCCGAGAAGGACATGGAGCACTTCGGCTACACCGAGAAAATGCTCGCTGCACGAGAATTCAACCACCGGTTTCGTGATCTAATTGAGTTCGAGGTAGAGCGTGCAAAGGATCTGTTCCAGCGTGGACTGGAAATCGTTGACACCCTTGACGGACGTTTGAAGTTGGACGTAGCACTGTTTAACCTTGGTGGGACCAAGGTGCTAGAGGCGATCGAGAGGCAAAACTACGATGTCCTAAGCCAACGGCCCATCCTGTCAAAGGCTGCCAGGACGTGGTTGATGTTCTCCACTACCGTCAAGTTGAGACTCGGCCTCAATGTATGACCTAGAAAACGTTTAAGTGCGCCGCAATTAGGTTTCGATAAAACCCACATTATTCAACAAGGGATCGTTCGGTCATTACCTGGCCCCCCCACAATCCTGCTGGCGGTTACGGAGAGCGGCGATGGCGACGGAGTTGGACAGCGCCTACGAGCTTTGTTCCCGGATTACGAAATCCGAGGCAAGGAATTTTTACTACGCATTCCGCACTCTGCCGCACCGAAAACGTCGTGCCATCTATGCAACGTATGCCTTCTTACGTAGGATCGACGATATGATCGACGGCGAATTGCCTCATGATGAAAAAATCAGACAACTCGACGAAACCCGCATCCTATTGGAGTCCGAACCCGATGATAACAGGGACGATCTAGTTCTAATAGCGCTCCGACACGCCATAGGCGAGCACTCCATCCGCGTCCGCTACTTCGGAGACTTTCTTAACGCCATGCAAATGGACCTCCTACAGACGCGCTATCGTGACTTTGAGGAGTTGCGCCACTACTGCTATGGGGCCGCATCTACTGTCGGACTAATCAGCATTGCAGTGTTTGGATATACAGATCCTAGGGCAGAGGAGTATGCGGTCGACCTAGGTATAGCAATGCAGTTGACCAATATACTCAGGGACCTACGAGAGGACGCATGTCGCGACCGAATATACATCCCCACCGACGAGCTAGACGCCTATGATTACTCGGAGGTGGATCTGCTCGCCAGTAGGGTCAACGACCCTTTCCGCGAATTAATGAAATTTCAAGTAGAACGAGCAAGACAGTTTTTTATAAATGGAATGAATCTAATTCCCCTGGTGTCGGCGAGCTCCAGGGCATGTCCATCCGCGCTCGCCGGTATCTACGGCGCTATTCTAGACCGCATTGAGGCATCCCGGTACGATGTTTTCTCGCGCCGTATCGGCCTGAGTCCTGTCGAAAAATTTTTCATGGTGGCACGATTATGGGCAACGAGCCGCATACCGACGAGCCTGTCCAAAAAAGAGTAGTAGTCCTTGGAGGCGGCTTGGCCGGGCTCTCAGCCGCTCTACGACTGATTGACCAGGACTTTGAGGTAACTCTCATCGAGAAGCGTCCGTTTCTGGGTGGCCGTACTTTTTCGTTCTTCGACCCAAGGGAACAGACCGAAATTGACAACGGCCAGCACGTGTTCCTAGGCTGCTGTACCTATTACATAGACTACTTACGTACAATCGGGGCTATGGACAAGGCATACCTTCAGGACAGGCTCAAGGTGGTAGTGGTCAAGAATGGTAAACGTGGCACCATTGGATCCACCCCATGGCTGGGTAGATTGCACCTTTTGCCGTCGTTCCTCTGCTACCCTCACCTAAGAATCTCCGACAAGTTGTGGGCTGCATACGGACTACTCAGGATGGCACTGACGCGTCGTCCAGAAACATCATCTTCACTGGACCGAGAGTCCGCCTACGACTGGCTCAGGCGACACCGGCAAAGCGAACGTGCCATATCTGCCCTGTGGAACCTTATCCTACTGCCGTCCCTCAATGACGATGTGCGCGACACGAGCGCGGACATGGCCATCATGCTTTTCCAGGCAGGTCTATTGAAAGGACCAGCCAAGGCAGTCATCGGGCTACCCAATGTCGGACTCACTTCGTTAAACAGTCATCCTGCGCTAGAAATATTGACCGAGCGTGGTGCTGACATAGTGTTGGGCAAGACCGTTAAGTCCATTGAGATTGACGATGGTCATGTGACTGGCCTAGTGCTCTCGGACGGAGGTCAAATAAAGGCGGACGTGTACGTCAGCGCCCTACCCTATGGAGTGTTGCTAGACTGCCTACCAACCGCGATCAACCAGGGCCCATTCTTCTCCAGGGCGGCAAAGCTTAGTTCGTCGCCCATAGTGGGAGTACACCTATGGTACGATCGGCAGATCATGGACGATGAGTTCGTTGTGTTCCTTGACAGTCCGATACAGTGGGTGTTCAACAAGAACCGTTTACAAAGGAGATCGGGTGAGACCAAAGGGCAGTACTTATGCTTATCTTTAAGTGGTGCTTGGCAATTCATAAACAGGCCTAAGGATGAGCTGGTAGCCGAGTTTATTGTGGAGATGGCAAGGTTGTTCCCAAAGGCCGCCGGTGCTCAAGTCGTACGATCACTGGTGGTGAAAGAGCCTCAAGCGACCTTCACCGCCGCTCCAGGTGCCCTTGAAGGAAGACTACCCCAGACCACCCCGATACAAAACCTGTTCCTTGCTGGAGAATGGACCAACACCGGGTGGCCATCAACGATGGAAGGCGCGGTCCGCAGCGGGGTGTTCGCAACTAAGGCTTTGGTAACGGCATTCGGCACTAGTAAATCTCGGTCATGAACAAGAAGAATATATGGGAGTTACAATAAATCGAGCATACAGTAGTAAAATCTCA
>CAYLLU010000027.1:19395-26942 GCA_964384845.1 uncultured Dehalococcoidia bacterium | reverse complement strand
GGATAGAGCATCGGTCTTCGGAACCGAGGGTCACAGGTTCGAATCCTGTCGGGCGCGCCACCTCTACATCGTATAACGAAGGCGTCCACGGGTTATCGCCCGGGACGCCTTTATTAGTCGTAACGGCCGTGGGTTCTAATTGCGTGTCTGTTTGATTGTAAGACCGCCAAGTACCACTGTCATGACAATCCAACCCAAGAAGCCAATAAACCATATCAGTCCGCCAATGTTGTCTTCCCCTGATGAAGTCATGAGTGCTGCTGTTAAACCGCCCCCCACCATACACGCTCCGAATAGTGCCGTGATTCCGCCCACTATCGGATTCAAGTTTTTTTGTCTAAATATTGCTATCCCTAATAAAACGGTGGCTACACCCATGAACATGAATATACTTCTACCGATAGCTTCACCAAGGGCAATCGCGTTAGTGACATCACCACCTTGTTTGGTCCACCCAGCGTCGAATATAATCATTTCAACGCCGTATGAGACAACAGCAACTCCCGCTACCAAGAAGGCTATTACTGATGCCAATCCCGCGAGGTCAGAGCCGGTTTTTTGTTCTCCTTGCATGGAACGGGCTAAGTATGCAGTTCCGATTGAGACAGCCAGCATTGCCACAATAAATCCCACTCCACTAATTATGGCTAGCGCGGAATTGTCAAGCATGTTTTGAGACTGAACTGCGAAAGTAGCCTCGTCTATGGAGCCAGGTTCCACGAACACCGTAATAATCCCTAGAAGTGGCCCGAAAACCAGCATCGATCCGATAAGCATTTTTGATGCCATGATTTACTCCCTAATGAAATTCATATCTCTCGATAAATTGATTCTTTTGGGTTCACTATGATAATACCACGAGGGGAGGCTAGGAATTAGAAGGTTGTACTTCAGTGAATGTCTTTGGCCTGCTGATGGAACCATATGACCTACCAAGCAAGGTAATTTGGTGCTCACGTTTAATGATTCCTTGTCCAGCTTGATATAGCCATTCCATTCCACCAAATATTCGATTTCCCACAGGTGCAAAATAATGTGCCATTACTCTGTTGTGTCTAGACATGAGTAGTCCTCCGAATTATGCAAAGACGCAACGAGATTTCTTATCATTAGAGATTTTGTCGATATTTACTATACGCACATCGTCCCAGATCGCAAATGTTATCCTCAGAGAAATATTCATCAAAAATTCGATGAGTTGGGCCAATGGAATTGTAATTAATGCTCCTCTAGGATATGAGACGCAAGTTGCTCTAGGGCACGTGCCTCGATAGGCGGGTTAGCGATACCAGTTCGAACATCCCTAAAATATCGTTCTAGGGGCCTGTCGCGTTCCAGACCCACGGCCCCAACGATCCTCATGGCTAAATCCGTCACAGCGATTGCTGTTTCGATACATTTGACCTTGGTGATGGATACTTCGGAAAGAAGATTATTTCTCTCCTGTGGGTTGCCCTCCCAATCCTCGGCACAAGAGAATAGACAACGCCGAGCTACTAGCATCATGGATTCCATACGTGCCAGTTGCTCACGGACATGCGGTATCTTAGAGATTGTATCAATTGAGCCTGTGGGTCTTCGATTTACTGCAAAATCGATAGCATAACTAGATGCAGCATGGGCGATTCCGAGATTTGCTGCACTTAACAGGAGGGGGAACCAGGCTGCTCCGCTGGAAGACTTGGTAGGTTGGGTTAACGGATTAGACCTAGAAACAAAATTTTCCTCAGGCACCAGCACATCACTGAAAATTATATCGTGTGACCCACTTGCTCTCATCGACATAGAATCCCAGGTTTCATCAATAGATATTCCGGTGGAATCCATCTTAACTGCAATGCGAGCGATATCTCCACTTCCGTCCTCGACCGCAGCTAGTGTGATCGCATAAGTCAGAATTGGGGAAAGAGTTGACCAGTTCTTCCTTCCGTTCAGAATCCATTTCCCGTCGGCTGCCTTTTCCAATGTGGTGGCTGGTCTTCCGCCACCTTGTGGCGAGCCAATGTCTGGTTCGGAGGCGATGTTGTTGGCGATTGCTCCTTCCTTGACTACTTCTCGGAAAATCCTGTCTCGTATCTTCCCCGGCCAAGCCAGCGCTTCGGATTCTGAACCGATAACCATGTGATGCATGCCAATGGCGACAGCTGTGGAGCCGCAAGCCTTCCCAATTTCATACTGCGCGAGCGTGATGTCGCTTAGACCGTAACCTTCCCCTCCCTGCTTTTTTGGCACCGATGCTCGAAGATAACCTTGATTCCTCATAAAATCAAAATGTTCGATTGGGAACGTCCCATTTCTGTCATGTGTGGCAGCCGTGCCCTTTATTTCGTTGGAAATAGTCTGTGCGAGATCGAGTAGACCTGCCTGTCTTTCATTTTTGGGCCACATTATATTTCTTTCCTTTAGATTTACGTAGGTTTACGAAATTCTGATAGGCTTGCAGCTTTCCTGGGGAATAACCTCATAGAGAAACTATTTAGTTGCTGTTAGTTAACTATTATTATGTATAAGACCATCTGATTTAGAAGGGGAGGATATTTATTTGAGCCCACTGTTATATTTGATACCCCATGTGACTCCTAGCCGTTAGGTACCATCCAAGTCTGTTCGTACCCTACGCTTTCACTTTTCGAACTCCCATAACGAACGACTGCCTGTATCGACTCCACCGTCCACGTTGAGCACTTGACCGGTTACCCAACTCGCTTCGTCGCTTACCAAGTACAAGGCCGCATAGGCGATATCCTCGGGGTGTCCTGTACGAGATAAAGTGCACTGAGCCGGATTCAAAGGTCCCTCCGCCAATTTTCCTCGAAATAGGCCGGCGCCTATCGCATTGACGCGTATATTGTCAGAGTAGAACTCCCGAGCCATGTTTTGCGAGAGACCGATGATTCCAGCCTTAGCCGCCCCATACGCAGGGTTGCCTTCTTGCCGCACGCTAAAACTGGCTGTGATGGCCACGATAGACCCGCCGCCCTGGGAAGTCATAATAGGTCTAGCGGCGTGAGTGAGGTTATATAGACTATCGAGGGTGTTTCCAATTGCCTCATGCCAGTAGGATTGGTCGATATCTGAGAAGTCGCGTCCCGGTTCGAAAAAACCTCCTGCACCGCAATAGAGTATATCGAGACGGCCATATCTGTTGACAGTTGCTTCTACAACTGCGTCTGCCTCTGTTTTCACGGACACATTTGCGGGCAACGGGATAGCGTCTCCACCTTGACGTTGAATCAGATCTGCGGTCTCGCGTATGTGCTCGTCACGGCGTGCCGTTACCGCGACTTGAGCACCTTCCTGAGCAAACAGTAGTGCGGAAGCCCTCCCCATCCCAAGTCCGACCCCGCACATGAGCGCCACTTTGTTTTCCAGACGCATTTTATAACCTCCTGATCGGCTTTCCCGCCTCTATTCCATCGGTATTGGTTTGAGCGATGTTATCTTGATATCAGTACGGCATGGCCGTGTTGCCCAGACTTACCCGGATCAATGTGTCTGGGCCGAAATACTATATAACCCTTGATGAGAGTCATGTTAGGTTCACTGACCAATGCGGTTTGAAGGTCCGAACGGGCTCAGAGTTGGCCCTTGTTAATAGTGACCTTCGCAAATCACAATTTGTCCTGCTATTGAAAACTGACAGGAGATTTCCTGTTCCATCACCTACTGAGCTCCTATGTGGAGAAAGAGGCTAATTGCAAACAGGTCAAATAACGATATATTAGTCTGATATGGACCGTGGATCGAGGGCGTCACGTAGGCCATCGCCGAGGAAATTGACTGCAATCACTGTCAGGCCAATAGCCATACCAGGTGGTATCCAGATCCAGTGCATGTCCTGGAGTACAAATAGGTCCTGCGCAGCGTTGATCATGTTACCCCAGGTAGCCGTAGGAACCTGCACACCAAATCCGAGGAAACTAAGGCTGGCTTCGGTAAGTATAGCGCCTGCAACCGTCAAGGTAGCGGCGACAGCGACATAGGGCAGAACGCCAGGAAGAATATGGATAAAAAGGATGCGGGATCCGGTCCCGCCAATAGCACGTGCGGCTGTGACGTAATCCAATTCCTTTAGGGATAGTACCTGGCCACGCACTAGCCTGGCCTTCCCTGTCCATCCGAGAACTCCTATAACGACCATGATGTTAACGATACTTGGGCCAATTAACGTAACGAGTATGATAATGACGAAGAACGTAGGGAAGTTCATCACTAGTTCTGTAAAACGCTGAAGTAAATTGTCTACCCATCCTCCGGCGTAGCCTGAGACCATACCTACAAGTGTGCCGATAGCAGATGCGATGACTGCGGCGACAAGACCGACGCTGAGGGAGACGCGCCCAGCGATCAAAATTCTTGCTAAGACATCCCGACCACCTTGGTCTGTGCCTAACCAATGACTAGAGTTGGGCGGCGCCTTGATTTGATAAAGATCACCGTGGTTGGGATCGTGCACGGAGATCCATGGGGCGAAAACTGCTCCAAAGACGAATACCAATAGGATAATCAGGCCCATTAGCGCTACCTTGTGGCGACGAAAACGAAACCAGAAGGTTCTTCTTGACCTAGGAGGTAAGTCCGCCTGCAAGGCGTTTAGTTTGGTATCGGTGGTTGTCGACACTGGTCTCCTACTGAGTCGTACGTATACGTGGGTCAGTAAACGCGTAGAGTATGTCAGCCAGCAAGTTCGAGAAGAGCACAGTGAGGGCGACTATAAAGGTCAATCCCATTAATACCGGATAATCTCGGTCATTGATTGCGTCTATGGAGAGCCGGCCCATCCCAGGCCAACCGAACATAAATTCGATGATGAGGGCACCCCCAAACAGGAATGGCAGGCGAAGGGATGTAATGGTGATCAAGGGTATAAGGGCATTACGAAACGCGTGCCTAGATACCACAACGTAATAGGACAGACCCTTTGCTCGTGCGGTAGTCACATAGTCCGAATGGAGTACCTCTAGCATAGCCGTGCGAGTGTATAACGATATATTAGTCTGATATGGACCGTGGATCGAGGGCGTCACGTAGGCCATCGCCGAGGAAATTGACTGCAATCACTGTCAGGCCAATAGCCATACCAGGTGGTATCCAGATCCAGTGCATGTCCTGGAGTACAAATAGGTCCTGCGCAGCGTTGATCATGTTACCCCAGGTAGCCGTAGGAACCTGCACACCAAATCCGAGGAAACTAAGGCTGGCTTCGGTAAGTATAGCGCCTGCAACCGTCAAGGTAGCGGCGACAGCGACATAGGGCAGAACGCCAGGAAGAATATGGATAAAAAGGATGCGGGATCCGGTCCCGCCAATAGCACGTGCGGCTGTGACGTAATCCAATTCCTTTAGGGATAGTACCTGGCCACGCACTAGCCTGGCCTTCCCTGTCCATCCGAGAACTCCTATAACGACCATGATGTTAACGATACTTGGGCCAATTAACGTAACGAGTATGATAATGACGAAGAACGTAGGGAAGTTCATCACTAGTTCTGTAAAACGCTGAAGTAAATTGTCTACCCATCCTCCGGCGTAGCCTGAGACCATACCTACAAGTGTGCCGATAGCAGATGCGATGACTGCGGCGACAAGACCGACGCTGAGGGAGACGCGCCCAGCGATCAAAATTCTTGCTAAGACATCCCGACCACCTTGGTCTGTGCCTAACCAATGACTAGAGTTGGGCGGCGCCTTGATTTGATAAAGATCACCGTGGTTGGGATCGTGCACGGAGATCCATGGGGCGAAAACTGCTCCAAAGACGAATACCAATAGGATAATCAGGCCCATTAGCGCTACCTTGTGGCGACGAAAACGAAACCAGAAGGTTCTTCTTGACCTAGGAGGTAAGTCCGCCTGCAAGGCGTTTAGTTTGGTATCGGTGGTTGTCGACACTGGTCTCCTACTGAGTCGTACGTATACGTGGGTCAGTAAACGCGTAGAGTATGTCAGCCAGCAAGTTCGAGAAGAGCACAGTGAGGGCGACTATAAAGGTCAATCCCATTAATACCGGATAATCTCGGTCATTGATTGCGTCTATGGAGAGCCGGCCCATCCCAGGCCAACCGAACATAAATTCGATGATGAGGGCACCCCCAAACAGGAATGGCAGGCGAAGGGATGTAATGGTGATCAAGGGTATAAGGGCATTACGAAACGCGTGCCTAGATACCACAACGTAATAGGACAGACCCTTTGCTCGTGCGGTAGTCACATAGTCCGAATGGAGTACCTCTAGCATAGCCGTGCGAGTATAACGTGTCGTTCCCCCCATGAGCTCAATCGAGAGTATGAATGCTGGCATAACCAGGTGATAGAGATTGTCCATCCATTCGAATTCAGCTTGGCCGATCATCCCAAATGCGGGGAAAAGCTCAATTCTGTAGCTGAACAGATAGAGCGCAATCAAGGCGAAGAAGAATACCGGAATGGCAATACCGAACAATGACAAAAAGGTAAGCGAGTAGTCAAGGATACTGTATTGGCGAAGCGCCGCAAAAACGCCGAATGCCACACCTAAGACGGTGCCGATCAACAATGCAGCCCCTGCCAGTTCTAGTGTTGGCAACACACGTACCCATACCTTTTCGAGTACCGACTCGCCATTTATCAACGAATAGCCGAAGTTACCACGTGCCATTTGGCCTAGCCAAAGTACGTATCTAACCGGGATAGGTTTATCCAATCCCAACTGCCTCCGTCTAATCTCGAAGTATTCTTTTGCCATGGTTGGGTTGTTCGCCATTTTCATAGGGTTGACCATGGCGCCTACCGTGTCACCGGGTGCGATATTGGCTAACACGAATGTGACCACCGTGATGGCTATTATCATAGGAACGGTGATGAGGAGGCGGCCCAGAATGTATTTTCCCATGTGACTATTATTCCCTAAAGATAGAGATCAGGCAAACTGCATAGCGTACAGCCTAGCCTTGCGCATATGGAACCGCAAGCGTATCGGCCTGCCTGCCCAGCCGGACAAGTCAGATTTCCCCTGCCAGGTTACCGCATGATTCAAGAGATTACCAGTGATTGGGTCGCAGTCCTCAAAGGTATAACCGTCTATTGCAGGCTGATTTTGTCCGTTCAGCCCTCTAGTATGTTCGGAGTTGTCCACCAGTTCAATACGTATCTCGCCACGAAATCGGGTCCAGGCGTTGATCTCCAATCGCTTTCCAGTGAAAGTGAACGGGGCGGTAGTACACCTTCCTTCAGTCTCGGCCTCCAGAGATGTGAAGCCATCCTTACGCCATGTGGCGAGAGAGAAATCCGCACCGTGTCCAGTGTAGGGAGGGTCAGGGGTTCCTTCAGGAAATCCTGTAGGGAAGTTTCCAAGATTATTGTGCGAGCGAAACACTGGTGCGATTGGTAGGGACACCTCATCTGGACGCAAGCTCACAAGACCAACTCCTGCATATAAACCACATTGCCAATTGTGTGCTATGTCCCCGCTGGTGCCAGGTTCCCCGCTAGTGATAATCGGTTGGCGAGTGGGCCGTTCCCACCGCAACCCATCACGGCTGGTCATCATATGCACCTCTGTTATGTCC
>CAYLLU010000027.1:14729-19361 GCA_964384845.1 uncultured Dehalococcoidia bacterium | reverse complement strand
GGGAACATGAGATGAGCGTTGGCCCCGGGCCAGGGTGTGTATGAATTGGTATAAATGTCGGTGTCGGGACCGTCGTGCATATCGGGAGTGACGATCGTTTCAGGCACTGGCCAAGTTCCAAAGTGTTCTGTCTCCGCATAAGCGATATATCGCCTGCCATAATTATTTGTCTTGTCGGCGGCGGTCCATCTACGGAAGTAACCGACATAGCGTCCCTTCTCCTCATCGAAACGCACTACGTTGACCGTATCACTATCGTAATCAGACATCAATGGTTTCTCTAAAAGTTTCCACCGTAGTCCGTCAGGCGAGACGGCTCCCAGAAGCAGCCATTTGTGATTGCGATACGTGTTGATTACCAACTTGTATCTCTCGTCCACGGGGGCGCTGGGGTCCTTGAACACGCTTCCTCCTAGCGTGTAGGAGAGGTTGTTCTTCGTAGAGCCGTTGAAATCCACGATTCCGAGATTAGGTTTAACCCAGTTCAAACCATCCGCAGACTCGGCATATCCTAGCATGGTTGACCAATCGGTTTCTTCGGGTTCCGGCTGCCACTCAGCTTTCACGTAGCCGATGACAGTACCGTAGTACATCCGATAACGGCCTTCGTCCTCGAATATCTGGACGCCTTCGCTGAAAAAAGTCTCCCAAGGTTGATCAGCCTTGATCAGTGGTTCAGAATCAATTCGCGGGTGATGGGCAGATATCTGAACGCCGTAAGGTGTTTCCCAACTGCCAGCCTTTGCTCCACCAAAGATCACTCCGGCGCCAGGCTCAATCAGATCCCAGTCAATGAAGACGTGCTTACTGCTTCCCAAGTCAACTATCTTGTTATCGTAACCCATGGTTCATCTCCGAAGAATTATCTTAACAAGGGCTTTTAGGGGTTTACTTCTATTGCTATAGTCACTAGTAGTAGAGGATGTGGTTTTGGTGGCAGGTGTAGGTGGGAGACATTGGCGACCTGTTTCTGGTTACTGGGAGGACAACCTTTACTGCAATTATTATCATCCCTCAATGGATTCTCTATCCGAAATTATGGGAACTAGAAATCGAAGTGAGTGACATCCAACGTAACGACTTATCTAGAGAAGACATTTTTACATGCATTGATCAGCAGGTGTAGGCATAGTCGCAAGGTTGGGAAGTAATCATAGTAGGGATGTGTGGTCACAAACCCAGGGGTGTGCTCAGGAGCCTAGGCCCCCTCGCACACCCCTCGGTTTTTCGGACTTTGCAAGTCGTTTCAACGAATCAAGACTTTGTCCAGCACGTCAGCGCTGTGACCAAAAGCCTCGGATTCGACTTAATCAGCCAGTACGTCCATTTCCTGGGGATGGTATCCCATCCAATTCTCTGGGCCAACGAAGGTAGGTATTACAGGGATCTCTTCCATGATTGATGCCCCTTCCACCCTAGACAGTACCGGATGATACCATTTGACGTTGGCGAATATGCGTGGTGTTTGCATAAGTATCGGCAGACTGTAGAGCTGCGTGGCAAACTCCTCACCTATTGCTCGGTAGATCTTTATCTGCTCAGGTAGCGTTTTCGCTAGTTTGGCAGCATCGATTTGAGCTTGTAGCTCAGGGTTGGCCACTCCGTAAATGTTGGCGGAACCCTCCGAGTATCCAGTTTCTAGCATGCTAAGTGGATGAGACCCACCTGCACCGATGAAGGCCCATTCCCAGTCACCATCTACGCTCCATCGCTGTTCCCAGGCCGCGTTTTCCAATGATACCCACTTAAACTTCATCCCGACTTCCGAGAGCTGCTGTTGTACCGCGGCGCCGAAGTCCTGATGTCGCTGCTGGGTATAGTAAGTGATGCTCTCTATCTCGTAATCCGAATCCCATCCAGCTTCTGCCAGTAACTCCCTGGCCTTGTCCGGATTATAGGGGTAGAGGTCGTCCCATGCGGGATCGGCATACCAGCTGTGGAAGAATAGCGAGTTCTTTATGACGCCGTTCTTGTCCCAGAACGCATTGATCAGAGCTTTTCGGTCAAGTGCGTACAGGAACGCCTGGCGTATCCGTGGGTCTTGCAGGGCTTCGACCCGTTGATTCACCACGAATCCTCTTACTGTAGTACCTGATACCGCCCTAACCGCGAAACGCGGGTCGTCAATAAAGGATTGAACCATTTCCGTGGGGAAACCGAAGGTCGTAGCGACGTCAATGTCACCGCGCTGCATGGCAACAAACAGCGCGTCCTTGGACGGGATCACGATGAACTCAATGCGGTCAATCTTAGGCCTTCCTAGGTAGTAGTCGTCAAAGGCCTCGACCTCGTAGCGCTGATCAGGGATAGTCTTGGTCAGCTTAAATGGTCCGGAGCCGATCACGTTTCCTTGGAGGGAGGGGTGGGTAGCCCATTCGCCGTCTGGAATCTGCCCCATGATGTGAACCGGCACTATGAAGAGGAAGTAGTTAACTGAGTGCATCAGGAACAGTGTGTTGGGATACTCCATGTCGAACCTGATGGTGTAGTCGTCCTCAACCACGATGCCTGGCACGTCGTCAGCACTAGTCTTCCCTGAGTCATAAAAATCCTGGGCCCCTTTTATGGCCATGATGTCGCCTCTGTGGGCCGAGGTGTTCTCTTTTACCAAGTGAGCCTTGTAGGAGAACGCGACGTCATGTGCCGTCACAGGCCTTCCATCGTGCCATAGCATGTTCTCGCGGATCTTGAACGTGTAGGAGGTACTGTCGTCGTTTACTGTCCAACTCTCCGCGACGTCCCCACGAAATTCCATCGCTATGTCGTCAGGCACTATCAACCTGGAGAACATATAGTGCTGCTGCCACCATGGTGGGTCCCAAGTCGTCGGGCTCCAGTGAGTAGGAGTCCTTTTCCAAGCGTTCATGCGGAGGACCTTGTCCTCCGCTTTGTCTACCACAACTATCTTTTCGACTTCGACAGTCTTGACCACTTCCTTCTCAACAACAACAGGAACTTCGACTGTCTTGACTACCGTTTCCGTCTTAACGATAGTCTCGCCTGGTACTTGGACTTCCTTTATTACCTCTTTCTCGACAATCACCGTCTCGCCGGGTACTTCCACTTCCTTCACTATCGTCTCGGTATCGGAAGAGCACGCCATCGCCGTGAAGGCGACTAGTGCGATCAGAAGTCCCAGCCAACTCATACCCTTGATATGCTTTAGCATTCTACCCCCTTAGTCTCTACGCCGTTTTTCGGACACACTTTGAACTCAATGCCGCAGTTTAACCATATCCAAAAGTTAATGTCAAGCACAACCTCATCGTGGAAGACCCTTTGTATTTTTGCATTATAGGTAATCGACATCAGTTATGTGCTAGTAAGACCAGCGATCCTATCGCGACCCCGTGTATCCACATAATTGAACATGGTGATGGTGTGATTAATGGATGTTTTAAGGTTATTATTCGAATTCGCAATCTCTTGGGGTCGATTTGGCTTGTTACGTCCGTCAGGGTTATGACGGTTAACAGGTACACCAAGGTCTTATTTACTTCTATTGCTTTATTGAGAGAGAAGGTCTCGAAAATAGTGGTAGAGATGTTCTTCCCGTCAAGACAGCACAAGTGCTATTGAAGGGCGCCATTGATTTAAGGCCTAGCTTCTATTTCATAACAGGCATATAAATCCCCTATCGCATTCTCTCTATCCAACTGCCTCCCCACGTATGGCCGTGCCCTTTTCCCCACCAGCTCCGTCGTACCTAGCCTCATCCCTGGTACTAGCTATAACCGAGCTGTAACCCATCTCTTGACCCGGGGCATATACTGCCTCCATAGGTAGGGTTATGCTGGCTAGAGCCTAATGGCTAGGAATACCTTAGGGGATTGGGTACAGTTGAGGCGTAGGGAGATAAATCTCAAACTCACAACATCACTTCTTCTCCCCGCAGCATTTATATTGCTGATAGCTTGTGGCTGGAACGCCAAGGCCCGCGAAGAGATGGTCGATACGACGCGTGGCCAGTGGCGCTATACGATCTGAAATGCCACTCACCGGAGGTTCTATATGATTAGCGAGTACGATGCCATAGTCGTTGGAGCGGGTGCGGCCGGTGCGATAATCGCCGCCAGGCTGACTGAGGATCAGAACATGTCCGTCCTGCTGCTGGACGCGGGCACCGACTTCCCTGAAATAGACAAGCTCCCTGATGAGATTCGGTACGGCTACGGCCAAGGATCGATGTCCTGGGCGCGGGCTTTCGGTCGTGAGACGAAATTCGGCTGGGGATACTCGGCTAGGGCCACCGACCAGAACCCCGATATGTTCGTTCCCAGAGGCAAGATCGTTGGAGGGTCCACGGCAGTTAACGCCCAGATATTTTTGCGAGGGGTTCCCGAAGATTATGACTCTTGGGCGGGCTCAGGCAACAATGAGTGGACTTACAGGAAGCTTGTTCCCTACTTCCAACGGACCGAGGCCGATCCGATGCATGCCACTACTGGTCCGATACGGGTCCGACGACACACTCTCGAGGAGTTGAATCTCGACCAGCACGCCCTGTATCAATCAGCACTGGCGGCCGGCTTCCCGGAGACCGAGGACCACAACGCGCCAGACTCCACAGGTGTCGGCCCGTTGCCACTAAACAACGCCAACGGCATCCGTTGGAGTACAGCGATTGGCTAC
>CAYLLU010000027.1:0-14719 GCA_964384845.1 uncultured Dehalococcoidia bacterium | reverse complement strand
CCGAGAACGCTAGATTCTTACGATCCAAGCCGAATCCCATGTCCGTCGGATACTGTTTAACGGATCGCGCGCCATAGGTGTTGAGATCGAGAAATCCGGGAGAGCCCATTCTGTCTACGCGGATAATATCGTCCTCTGCGCTGGAGCCATCGGCTCTCCTCACATCCTCATGTTGTCGGGCGTTGGGCCGGCAGACCAGCTCAGCAAAGTCGGGATTGACACCGTTCACGACCTGCCTGGGATCGGTCAGAACCTTCGAGACCATCCACAAGCCTCAGTGTCCCTAACGGCCAACGACAACTACCTCATGAGCGGAAGTGAGCCGATCCTGCAGGTAGGCTTGTCCTACACGGCGAACGGTTCCGACCTACGTAACGATATGATCATCCTTGCAATGTCGGGGGTTTCCAAAGGCGGGTATTATACTACTAAGGACCCTGAGATACGTGGTTTCGACCTCACGGCGGCGCTGTACCTGGCTGTTGGGGAGGGGGAGATAAACGTAACCTCCGCCGATCCGCACGTTCAGCCGGTCCTTAACTACAACTTCCTGGCCGATGAGTTCGACCGACGTCGGCTCCGAGAAGGTATACGGTTGATCGTCGATCTGATCGAGGAAAGTGACTACCAGGAGATCATCGCCAAACGCATTGCGCCCACCGACGCCGATCTGTCGAGCGACACGACCTTAGACAGGTGGAGCATGGGGGCGGTCTCGACCAGCCACCACGTCTCGGCTACTTGCAAGATGGGACCACCATCGGACAACATGGCTGTCGTAGACCAGTACAGCAACGTGCATGGTCTGGATGGTTTGCGAGTAGCCGACGCCTCCATTATGCCGGACTGCATTCGCGCGAACACCAACGTTACGTCGATGGTGATCGGGGAGCGAGTCGCAGACTTCATCAGGCATGGGCAGTAGACGTTGTTCTTACACTGGACCTTCTCACCACGGTTTCCGTAATACTGGTCAAAGTCTACTGGATCTCACGTAACTGTAGGGAAGCCCGACCACGGAGCGTCCCAAGATTCAGGTTAAGATGCCCAACGTTCGGCGGAGGCGGTGAACTTGGAACTGATATTTCGAACTGAAAAAGGACGTAATAACGTACATCCGCCACATGTTTATAGATGGTAGGGAGATAATGTTATATCGAGCTGGATTGAATGATCGTAAATGGCGTTTGAACACTTTACCGCCTGTCGTCTTTAATTGGGTTCGAATAGGCCTGAAGCAGGAAGTAAGATGAACTGCATGCATAAGGTGGAATTTAGCTTTGTGTTCACAAGACTTACTTTGACGGACTTACTTAGACTTACTTTATAGAAGGCTAGTGTGCAGAATCGCCTTGAGTGTGTGGAATATGCCGGGGCATGGTTCGCAAGATGTCCAGGTACGACGCACTTTTCACCGTTCGAATCATATTCGCTGACTTAAGATCTCAAACTTCCGCGTGATTTGTTTATTTTGGTTATTAATTAGGTGAGACGTGAACAATAAATTCTCAGGGATAGAGTCCGTTCACTACGAAATTACGGACCCTGGACGCGATTGGGTCAAGGATCCTTTTATCGCTGTGGACCTTGGTTCACCTACAGACCCGATGAAGTCCTGTACTCCCAACGTGATCAGACTGCCGGAAGATGGATATCGCATGTACTACACTGAGTTTGGACCAGGTCGCTCTATAGCGGAATCAGACTGTTACATCAAAAGTGCTATCTCACAAGACTGCGTTTTTTGGTGCAAGGAAGGACTTCGCTTAGATACCCATCTTCCATACGCGACCAAGAGCGTGTTGTGTCCGGATGTTATTCCTTTGTCTGACGGGCGCTACCGTATGTATTACGAAGGACGAAGAAATAAGGAAAAGGGGCCACACGTGGTTTTGAGCGCCATTTCGAGCGATGGACTTACGTGGGAACCGGAGCCGGGTATTCGATTTGGTGACGACGAGTTATCGTATGGAGCACCTCGATGCCTCTACTCCCAGACTGGGGATAGCCAGTTGTACAGGATGTACTTCCACCAGCAAACCTATCCGATGACAAGCGCACCGGACGCGCCGAACGTTATCATCAGCGCCATATCTGAAGACGGCCTACACTTTGAGAGGGAACCCGGGGTCCGGATTACCAAGGAGACTAAGCGCGAGTCATCCAATGTGTATGCTCCAGATGTCATCCGCTTGAGAGATGGATCGTTCCGGATGTACTACGCAGGAGTGAGTGTCGAAACTAGTGGGGGGGCCTTTACGGCCATATCACAAGACGGCCTGACGTGGATTAAAGACCCTGAGGTGTGTCTAGATCTCGACAGACCTCTGGAGAAGGGGCTGCTCTCGGAACCCTGCGTCATAGGTCTTGGTGATGGCCGCTACCGGATGTTTTACGAAGCCTGTGATCAAGATGGAAACTTCCGGGTGTTGAGCGCTACGTCGCGATAGGTGATCAAATGGTTCCTGAAGAGATTATCTGATCTGAGTGCTTATTTTCATAAAAGAGTAATGCCTCCTAATCTTAAGATCGCAAAATGATGGACGACTAGTGGATTGCACAGTGCTGATTCATCAAAACACAGAGAGAAAGGGTTAGCACAATGATTAGATTCGGAATTGAGGTGCCGTTGCCGGAGCGTTGGTCAACCGAGAATCTGGTAGGGAAGGAAAGTCCCAAGTAAAAATCCCTGCTCATGGAGGTGAGTTATGCATTGGAAGGAGAGTGAGTCCACCGCTATATTGAGCAAGGCCCAGATAAAGGAAACGTTGTTTTTCGAGAACCTAATGACACTGCCTGTGGACTTCGCAGTGTGGGAGTTGGCCACGGACGTGAGCGAGGAGTACCACGTTCACAATGGTGACCTAAAGTACGGGCCCCTCGAGGAGCTCTACTATTTTATGGAAGGAGAGGGTGTGATGCGGATTGATGGGGAGGATGTTCCGGTAACAGCTGGGGACGCTGTACTGGCCCCCGCCCATAGTTATCATGGTCTCAAGAACACCGGTAGTGCCCCACTGAAGCTCGTACTGATATGGGGGACATCAACTTAAATCATTGTCAGTCCTATGAAATACGAAATGTGGGGAGCATGTGGACAATCCCCCTGTGCCGTGAATCAAGCGATGTTTCTTATTCCCTTTCAGAGACACTATTCAATATCAAGTACGGCATTTTCCTATACTGCAGATCAACGGTTCGAATTTGGAGATTACTTCCCACTTAACAGCAGGGCTATTTGAGCTTTTCGAAGATGTAGGAAATCTTTGTTCGTCTCGTGAAGCAAAACGAAGGAGTAGATAATGTCAAAGCGTTACCAGCAGGCCATGCTAGTGAGTTGCCTAATACCTTGGGACGATGGTGGAGAACTTATCGAGGATCTATTTCGCTATGAGATACGCGAGACTCTCAAGCAATTCAATAACCTCTACATCTTTGGTACCGCTGGGGAGGGCTATGCCGTCAGCTCTACTCAGTTCAAAGAGATAGTCGGGGTTTTTGGGGAGGAGACAGCCATTGACGGTGTTCATCCTATGGTGTGCATTATCGCCATGTCTACAGCTCAGGTGGTGGAGCGTATCGGGATTGCCCATGATCTAGGATTTCGTGTTTTTCAGATCACTCTACCCTCCTGGGAACCTTTGCGGGATGAGGAGGTGATGACCTATTTCAAGGATGTGTGTGGTAGCTTTCCTGATTCGAAGTTCCTGCACTACAATCTGGGGCGGTCCAGTCGGATATTGAACGGGTCAGACTACCGACGCCTTGAGTATGCAGAGCCCAACTTTGTCGGTACAAAAACGCTATGGGACGCAAGTATCTCGGGGATCTTCGAAGTTGCGACCATGACATCTGAATTGCAACACTTTTACCAAGAGGCGAGCTTTCCTTATGCATGCATGTTGGGGGAGTGTTCCATGCTTTCTGGGTATGGATCGTTGTTCCCAACGAAAATAAAGAAGATGTTCCAGTACGGGATAACTGGGCAGACAGAGAAGGCATTTGAGCTCTCTGTACAATTAGAGCGTGTAGTTGCAGCGATGATGGCACCGGCAAGGGACTACAATCGGATTGACGGAGTCTTTGACAAGATGATCGTGCGTGCCAGCGGTATCGATATTCCATTGAAGATGCAATCGCCTTACAAATCCGTCCCAGAAGACGTGTATGAGGCGTGTGTTGCTGCGTTACAAAAGCAGTTTCCAGAGTGGCCTGGCTAGGCAAATGATGGGATTACAAGTACAATTCACCGGGGAGATTAAGATACTACCCCTCTAGATTTAAGTGCCAGCGCCAATTAGATAGTGGATCGCCCTTTAGCTACAAGAATCGCAAATTCGCAAAAGGATGATGGAGAAAGCCATGAAAGCACCGATCGTTATTGAAAAAGGAATAGGCCAACTGTTCATTGATGATTTCTTGATTGAGACAGTGGAAGGCCTGACAAAGGTTGTCAACCAGCCGGTAAAGTACGAAAACAACCCGGTTCTTGTCCCAGACCATATCTGGGAGGAGCTCCAAGGGGACTTGCTCTATGCCACAGGATGTACTATGTACGATGCCGAAGAGGGCATATTCAAGATGTGGTATCAGTGCTCAGATAGTGGCTGGACGGCGAGCTGGTTAGCGTACGCAACCTCGGAAAACGGCACTGACTGGGAGAAACCAGATACAGGGTTTGATCGAGGATTTATTCCCCGCAGGGCCCTGCAAAATGGAGCCTCGGGCACGAACCTGATTCTGGCCGCTGCAGGTGATTCTGTTTTCGACTGGCCAATTGTATGGAAGGATCTTCATGAGGAGGATCCCAACAGACGCTACAAACTGTCATTTGGAATGCCCTATGGAATTGCACACTTGCAAGGAATAGGTAAGTGGCACAGGGGCGAGGCTCCAGAATTCGGCCTTGGAGTGGGATTTTCCCCCGACGGAATTCACTGGGAGATGTACTCTGGAAATCCAGTTTTGGGTTCGAGAATGGAAACCCCTGCGTGGGCGCTGCTGTGGGATCCGAAGTCAGAGAAGTATGTTGCCTACCTGCGGCGTTGGGCGGATCCTATCGATCTTGACAAGACGAGTCGGATTGGCCTAGGGGATGGGATGCGAGTCATCATACGTTCAGAGAGCGATGATTTCATTCATTGGACAGAGCCGACCGTGTGCGTCACATACGACGAATCCGATCCTGAATTGAACAGACAGATCTATAACATGGAAGTAATGGAATATGAGGGCCTCTACATAGGATTTATGTCGATGTATCACATACTACCTGTACCTGATCCCGAGAATAAACCAGGTGTCAGATACGTCAGTGCCGGTGCTTTGCCTGAGAATATTCCTGGTTTTGACGCGGTTGATATCCAACTGGCTGTCAGCCGGGATACCCGGACATGGCAGAGAGTAGGGAATGAAACTTGGGAGCGGGTTGGTGGCCCCGGGACCTTTATACCAGTGGGTCAGGAAGGCGAATTCGATAGTGGGATGCTCTATGTCTTACAGGCACCGGTGGTCGTGGGGGATGAAGTGTGGATCTATTACATGGGTAGTCCAGATAAACACGATGACCCTCTGCGGGGTACACCGCAACAAGGTGGGATAGGACTGGCTAAGCTGAAGCGCGATAGGTTTGTTTCTCTGGAAACTCAGGATGGTGAAGCCGGTAGCTTAACCACCAGACAATTGACTCTCGGAAGTAAGGGATTGTCCGTGAACTGCGATGCTTCGAAGGGTGAGTTGCTGGTGGAGGTGCTGGACGAGAAAGGTGATGTAGTCGAGGGGTTCGGCAGAGAGGACTGCAAGGGAGTGCGAGGTGACCAGATATCTGCGCCGGTCGAGTGGCGCGGAGGACAGATTAGTAACTTGGGGCAGGCGCCCATCAGATTGAGATTTTTCCTAAACAACGCCAAACTGTACTCTTTCACTGCCCTCGAGTGAGAGGTAGGAGTCGCTCCATCTCAATTTCAGATGAAATCTTTAGCAGAAGACTGACAAGAGATACTAGTTTAGATCACATTTTCAGGGGAAGTAATGCACTATAAGACCAGCGAGTCTACCGCAACGTCCCACACCCAGGTTATCCATGATGGTGACGGGGAGATCAAGACAACGCCATTCTTTAGAGATGTTTTAAGACTACCAGTCAACTTTGCAATCTGGGAGTTGGCTCCTGGGGTCAGTGAGGGTGGTCACGTCCACCAGGGTGAAGACGCACATGAGGAGCTTTATTACTTTATTGAGGGAGAGGGCATAATGTGGGCTGATGGAGAAGACATTCCGGTCAGGGCAGGGGACGCTGTTCTTGCGCCGGAAGGCTCCGACCACGGCTTTCGTAATACTGGTGATGGTCTTCTGAAGCTCGTGTTACTGTGGGGGAAACCTGGCGATGGAGCCGCCTGAGATTCAGATAAATATGATCCAGGTCTGGCAACACCTGCTCCCCATGAGCGCAGAAATACCGTCGGCAGTGTGCTTTCGACATATATGTGAGCGTAATGAAAATATTGTTGCAGATAGTATCTGGAGATAAACCTGGTGACGATTAACAAGGCGAAACGGCGTATGTTGCAGGGTCACCTCGCTATAGGGGCACCGATCGGACTGGGGTCTCCGTTGGTAGGAGAAATGCTGTCACCTCTTGGATTCGACTTCATTCTAGTAGATTGTCAGCACGGTATTTGGGATGATCAGAGCACGATGCACGCCTTTAGGAGCATCAGTCTAGGATCAGCAGTGCCTATGGCGCGGGCTCCGCGAAATGATTTTGGGGCCATTGGTAGGCTACTCGATATGGGGGCACTGGGAGTGGTAGTCCCAATGGTGAATTCGGCCATTGAAGCAGAGGAAGCGGCTTTTGCTGCCCGTTATCCACCGAATGGTGGTAGATCTATCGGAGCCTTCGGCGCGGGCTATCACGGTTCGGACTATGCGGAGTGGATTGACGACGAGATGTTTTTGGCAGTGCAAATCGAAACGGCTGAGGGACTCGAGAATGTTGAAGAGATCATGGCAGTCGAGGGTGTGGATGGCTGTTGGATAGGACCTGGTGACTTGCGGCTTGCAATGGGAATTGACGTAGGCAGCCCACAGGGGCGTGAATCACACACGCATGCGATGCGAACGATCTTCGAGGCTTGCCGGAAAACCAACAAGATTCCTGGAATCGGCGCTGACGACGCCACTCAGGCTAAATTCTGGGTTGATGAGGGTGGGCTCTTTGTTACTGTAGGCTGGGAAGATGAATGGATTATTAAAAGCGCACTAGAGAGTTTAAAGCAACTAGGGCGGCCTGTATAAAATAACATCGTTATTTAAACGCCAAACTACTTGTTGCTCAAGTAGGATCCTCTATCAAAATAGACGAGTTCGTGATTGAGGATCTCGTATCTGTCCACGATGTGCAGGTATCTTTTCCCTTAGACTACTTTGCATTTCTTCTATGGTGTCAAGCATCTGTCGCCAAGATTGGAATGTATTTGGGATTGGTATTTACCCCGGCGATATGTAAAGATCCCGGTGTTGTTCGGTTAGCACTTCACAACCCGTTTCCGTGATAGCGATGGTCTCACTCAGTCCAATTCCGAACTTTCGTGGTATGCGAAACATTATGGGTAAGTGGAAGGTCATGCCTGGGAGGAGAGGTTCGTCTATCCCTTCGGCGATAATCGTAGTACCGTCGGCCCAGGTAGGTGGAAATCCTATCCCAACACTGTAGCCGTAGATCCCCATGAACCATATCTCTGATTCCAAGCCGGCGTAGCCCTTCTGGGCTTCCATGGCTACTTCGTGTACAGTTCTACCGCCCTTGGCACCTTGGATGACTAACTCCAATGTATCCTTTACCGCCTCACCCAGCCTCTTTATTTCATCTGAAGGAGTTCCAATGATGGCCGTGCGCATCATTGGAGCGTTATATCGCAAATAGCATGCACTGTACTCCAGAAAAACTGGGTCGCCTAACTTTATGGGTACTCTTCGAAATGTGGTGTGATGCCAACTGGATCTTTGGCCTGTGGTCACGACGGGTGAAACCGACATGAACTCACTGCCAGCTCCTATCAAGGATTCGTGGCCCACTCTGGCAACCTCGGTATCAGTGACGCCGGCTTTAGCCGACTGCAAGGAATCGTTAATTCCCTGACATGTCATCTGTCCCGCTCTTTTCATATATTTCAACTCTTGGGATGATTTTATTACCCTTATGCGTTCCACAATGGTCGAAGCGTCGACAAAGGTGGCATTAGGCATTGCCCTGCGGAGATCCTCCGTGAGCCGTGGCATGGGTTCGCCAAGGATCAGTTCTAGACCTATATTTCGGCCTGACAATCCTTTCTGATTGAGCAGATCTACAAGTAAATTGGCGAGTTTGTCCCGCTCTCTCCAGAAAAAAGGTTGGACGTCCTCTACCCATCCGGACAAGATTACCGCGGGTATTTCACATTCTGCCGTTACAACCGAGGGTTCCCCCTCAAGTGGTAGTATCAGTCCTGTGAAGTTGGTCGGGGAAAAGGTAGAATATCCCGTCAAGAAGTTCAGATTGGCAGGGGCACAAACTACTAGTGCGTCGATGCCATTTTTCCCCATCTCTTCCCGGACCTTCGTAACCCGTCCTCGATATTCCTTTAAATCAAATGGCAGTTCCTTATCGATAGTCTCACTTCTCAATAAACGTAGATACTCTTCAGGTGTCATACCCACTCCTTTCCCACATCTAATCAATAGTTCAGAGCATTGCCCACAGAAAGGGCCCTCTTATACTATGCGAATCTAAAGTATGAGCAGAGGCTCACTTAATCGCTCTCTGGCACGTATGTGACTTCAATCTTCGGGGGCATTAGGGCGTTACAAACAAGATGGCGACATCGTAGACAGATCTTTTTCAGCCTGTCAATCCAAATCGTCTCCAATGGAGAAATACTTTGGCAATTAATTATTTGTTTTATAGTCTTATCGTCTCAAAGGAGTCTTAAAGATTGTTAATCGATGTAAGAAAACTGGCATATCTGCATCATTGATACTGGCGCATATCTGTTTTAAAATTAATTGACAGGCCACGAAGGTCGATAGTATGCTGCTACGCGGCCAAGTTGTATCTTGCAACCTGCAAACAACAGTCAAGGTGGCCAATTTCCGATTCTTGGAGGGATTCATTGAAATCAAACAACGGCGTTTTTTCGCTTGATCAGTTTCGCGAAGAAGGTTATACAGGTCCTGTGCCGTTGCTTACACCCGAAGAGGCAGCGGCCGGACGCCGAGAATTCTACTCTGCCATCGGCCAGTCCGAAGATTCTCCAGGTCCCAATGATCAGAAAACTGGTGGGTTCAACCTACGATATCGTTGGGCGTATGATCTAGCCACTCACGAGAAGGTACTAGATCATGTTGAGAAGGCTCTTGGCCCGGACATCGTCTTATGGGCCACCGTCTTCTGGTATAAGGAACCACACAACAGTAAATACATTCCCTGGCATCAGGATGCCAGCTACTGGCCGATGGAGCCGCGCATCAATATGACCGCTTGGATCGCCCTGGGACCTACGTTTCCGGAGAATGGTTGCCTACGTCTTATTCCCGGATCACACAAACAATGGCTAGATGACGAATACCAGCCGCTCGACAACGCCAGCCAGTTCAACCGTGGGTTATCGGCTGGACAGGTCGATGAATCTAAGGCTGTTGACGTGGCGATGCAACCGGGTGAAGTCGCCTTTTTTACAGAGGCTACCCTGCATGGCTCAAACAATAACAACAGCGACGTTGCTAGGCTCGGTTTCTCCGGTCGATATACTACACCGGAGGTTAAGTTTGATGTGGAAGCCCTGAAAGAGCAAAATATCGACTACCTCGCGAGGACTACACTAGTGCGCGGGGAGGATAAATACAACTACAACGAAGCTATTAGAGTTGAGCCGCCGGCGAAATAGCTCCAAAACACACTAGCGTATAGATTCTATGCAATCTCAAGAACCCAAATTACCTCAGCTCAGAATGCGATTTACTAAATTCAGCTCGCTGCCTGAGCTCAAGTTACCAGAAGGCTACCAGGTGACGACTCTTCGTGATGCCGGATCGGCTGACTGGGTTGAAGCTCTTAATGCTACCGGCCAACTTGGTGAATGGGATTCTGACAGGGCTAGAACCTGGCTTGAAGGTGAACGTTACGCTATAGATGCCGGTACTATCATTATCACATTTGAAGGCCGGCCGGTGGCGACTACTTGCACTATTCCGCCTACGGATACTGAACCTCGTTCGGAGCTCGGCTGGGTCTCTGTATCCCCTGAACACCAGGGTCAACGTCTTGGCTATCAGGTCTGCCTCGCAGTGCTCCATTTCGCCCGTGACATGGGCTATCCTGAGGTTTACCTGAACACAGACGACTGGAGATTGCCCGCGATCAAGACCTACCTGAATCTGGGATTTGATCCCGAGATGACTCACGAGAGCCATCCACTTAGGTGGGAGGCTGCATACAAAACATTAGGCATCGTGCGGGACGTCTAATACCGGTCCCCATCGGAACCTGGACGAAGATTAGATCGCAGAATGTCCCATAAGCCACTTACAACGGCGAACCTCGTTCAAGACTTTCTCCAATTGGATGTCCCTCGCGGCGGACTGCTGATGGTGCACAGTTCTCTGAGGAGTATCGGGCATGTGAGCGGTGGTGCGGAGACGGTAGTTGACGCCTTGTTGGAGGTACTGGGGCCCTCGGGCACTCTAGTGGTGCCGACATTTACCGATGAAATCGCGATGGATCCGAACTTCGTATTCGATCCGTTGAACACACCCTCTCTTGTCGGGGCCATATCCGAAGTGGCACGACGGCGGCCCGGAGCGTATCGTAGTCTTCATGGCTGGCATAGCCTCTCAGCTATAGGTCCGTTGTCGGACGTCATAGTGAAAGAGGTAGGATCCTCGCCTTGGTTGCCCGACGGTCCATTCCCCAAAATGATTGATTACGGTGGCATGTTCATGCTGCTGGGGGTGCCGTACCAGAGGCTAACACTCGTACATCTCATGGAATGGGAATGCGGTGTTGACTACAGACCAGGGCGGCTCGTCGAGGGTCCAACAAGACGTCCAGACGGCTCCCTTGCCAAATTGGTTAATTTGGAATGTCCACCGGAACCTCCGTTCCCTGGCAATGATTTCAACCGGCTTGGACAAGTTATGGAGGACCAGTCACTCGTGAGGCTTGGAGTGGTAGGCAACGCCACTGCACGGCTGTTTCATGGACAAGATGTGCGTAAGGTTGCTTGGGAACTATATTCGAAGGACAACCGAGCCTTTTTGCAGGAAGGCGGCGTAATCACAGAGTTATCCTACGGTCACACTGTCACCAGGCCAAGGGGTGAACTCTGCGTCCTCAATCCCGAAGGTATCTACGACGTAGACTAAGGAGGTCCCCTTTGAGAGCCTATCTTACTTAGGTTCCAATGACAGCGATACCCATCCTGCTTTGTAGAATCACTGGTCTGCTGTATGGACATCCTTAACCGCTAGTGCGAGACTGTATATCTAGGTCGCGGTTAGCGATAGGATAACTACGATCGGTATCTGGGGCGCCTCTTGGTACGGCCCTTTGTCACGCTAGGCTAATGCTGAGCGGTAATTGATTCCTATTCAGTCCGATCCACTCCAACCGGTACTCTTTAACCTGAACTGGGTTGTAGTGCTTTGGCGATTCATTGACACCCATCATTTACGTTAACGCTGATTAACTGTAATTCAAGCTGATTGCAGTCAATCATGTCTCGTGTTTCGTCAGCACTTGACGTATCTGCTGCTAGTGTTGTCTGTCATAGACCAAGATTCTGGTGCTAGATCAATAATCTATCCAATTAATGGCGTTCATATCAGTGCCGAATTTTGTCATCTCGAACGCTTTGATACTTATCCTGTTTGTGCTTTGTGCGAAGATATGCTCCGATAGGTAATTGCGCGGTGCCTAGTGAGTGATGAAAGATGAGGGTTAAAACGAATATAACTAGACAGTAATCTGAATCAAGAATTATGAATAGGGGTGGAATCATGAAGATCGACGATACAGACTTTGCTTCTTTTGCACTCAGCCAGCATATACAGCACTTTGAAGTGGAGGGTTTTACCGTCCTGCCCGAGATACTGGCTCTTGATGAGATCGAACGTGTGAAATATGAGATGGTTGACATGCCCATGATTGGGCGTGACTATAGTGCGGAACAGACTGAATCCGAATCACCTCCTCATTGGCACAGTAGAGCGGTCGCCGAACTCATCGGTCATCCAGTTACAATTGAATTTCTTACCAAGCTGATGGGTGATGATATCGTGTTCACGATGGGAGGATTCCAACGGACTCACCCGGGAGCACCTGGTATCTCGATGCACACTGACGGTCAGCCTTATGGGTCTTCGATTTTCGACTATGAGGGTAGTTCGCCACGGCTGCTCAGAGTGATCTATTATCTGGATGATCTGCCTCCGAGGCGCTCCCCATTTAGGCTGATACCGCGATCTCACCTGTCGTTCCATGCGGATGCCAATCCTTATCTTAGGTACGAGTCTCACCCCGATGAGATCACACTGTGTCTGAGTGCAGGCTCGGCTTTGATATTTCCCAAAGATCTTTTCCACGGCACTCATCCCAATTTGGACACGGTGCCCAGGTCGATGATCCAGTTCGGGTATAGACCGGGCTGGGCTGGCCCGATTCAGTCCGTGGAAGATTGGGACACCGCTCTAGTTGCCTTGGCGCCCGAATCGGCAAAGGCATTCCTACAAAATAGGAACAAGACCGGCTCACTGTGGCAATTGGAGAATAAACCGAAGGATATGCCTAAGACCGCCCCGGGACTCGACCCTGGCCGATGGGATAGGTAGCACGATGAGGCGTCGGCACGGATCTATGGCCAGCTAGCATATGGGGATTTCCAAGGGAGTCGAATGTGCTGACAGTTAACGAACTTGGAACATGCTTGCCATGTGGTGTTAGGCGTATCACCCACAAACACGATATGTCCTGCATTAAGTGAAATTACTTCCCCTATGCAGCTTTGGTGCACCAACGGTAATGGGTTGGTGACGTATCGTGTCGAATAGATATCTGGGATTTTCTATCTTTGGACACCAGGATGGAGCATAACAATGACCTATGAACTAGGCACCAGGAAACACGTTTTCATCGATTGGGATTTCATAGAACCTGGATACGGACTGGCCTGGGGAGGGGATGGCCCCGATAGTTGGGAGATGCCCCACGGTATAAGGTTAGTCGTCCATCCCCCTCGCATCGACTGGAAGCCTTTGGTTGAGCCCGACCAACCGTGGGAGCACGACATTGAGGTTCATCACTCGATATTTCACGATGAGAAGCGCTTCCGACTCTATTACCGTATTTGGGACATAAATGGTGACCATGAATCTACTGCCTCAGCTGACATGTTTCGTCTGGCGTATGCTGAATCAGCAGACGGTGTCACATGGATAAAGCCCAATCTAGGGACTTATGACTTCAACGGAACTACGAACAATAATGTTCTTGAGTTGGGCCGGCCTGCAGGTAGCCCAGTTGTCTTCAAAGATCCCAGTGCAGCTGATAGCGAGCGATATAAGATTGTATTTAGGGGACGTGAAGGGGGACGAGATACCTTTGAAGGAATACATCATATTTGGGGTGCAACCTCAGAGAATGGGTTGGATTGGAAGGTGCTCGAAAAGCCTCTGCTGACCGGTTACCACAGCGATACACACAACATCATTTCTTACAGTGAAGTGAAGGGGAAGTACGTTGGCTATTTCCGAGGTTGGGACCCGCCTCCTATTGGAGGCCGCCGTACCATAGCATATGCTGAAACCGAGGACTTTGCCACCTGGCCGGAACCCCAGACTATTATCGGTCCAGACGTTCACGATGGGCCTGATACAGACTTCTACACCAATTCATACACTCCTTGGCCAGGAGCTAATGCCCACTTGTTATTCCCAGCGGTGTTTGAACGACGGCTTGATTTGACCGAGCTTCATATGTTCACTAGCCGTGACGGTCTAAAGTGGCAACGCATTAGTCGTGAACCGGTCATTCCTGCTGGACCATCGGGCAGTGGCATGGAGGCGGGTGTTTATGCTGGTGCTGGGTTAGTGAGCATCAAACCGGGCGAGTGGTCGATACCCATCTCTCAGCAGGCGACTACCCACACCCAGTGCAAGTTTAAAGAGGGGCTTGCATGTCTGCCTCATCATGGTTTTGTTTGCCTGGCAACCTGGCGTGAAAATGGCTTTACTTCGATCGAAGCCGAGTCCGCAGGTAGTTTCTCTACGAGTCCTTTCATATTCAAGGGGAGTAATCTGAAACTCAACACATGGAGCAATTACGGGGGAGCTATAAAGGTCGAACTGGTAGAAGTGCCGGAAGGAAGAAGGCGCGGACGTGTGGCTCACGTGGCCGGCCGTAGTTTCGACGATTGCGATGTTATCACTGGCGACAATCTGCACCACACAGTCAGTTGGAATGGCGACGCCAATTTGTCTGCGTGGGAAGGTAAGAACATGCGGCTCCGATTCAAACTCCACCGATCACGGATGCATGCCATCTGGTTTGTTTAACCCTTAAAGAGACGAGTTAAGTTGTGTCGGAAATTTGATCGTGTGAGAAAACTGCATGGAGGGACTGAGATGAGTAAGGGTAAGGTATCGTGTCTATTCATAGACGACGAGTTCATAGAGAGTGCAGATGGAC
>CAYLLU010000026.1:0-27037 GCA_964384845.1 uncultured Dehalococcoidia bacterium | reverse complement strand
GACCCTAGTCGCCTCAATCAACGCACTGGGCGGCAGGGCTATCGGGCTCTCAGGCGTTGACGGGGGCATGCTTAAAGCCAAGATTGAGGCCCCAGAACTAGGACATGTCGGCCAAGTCGTGGAAGTTGATCCTCACTCGATTGAAGCTGTCATGACTGCAGGGTTCGTGCCTGTCATTGCACCCGTTGCTGTCCGTGGCCCAGCACCGTATCCAGAGTCTGAGTCGATGCTGAACGTCAACGCTGATACAGCTGCCGGAGAGATTGCGGCGGCTATTGGCGCAAAGCGTCTGATAATGTTGACCGACGTCGAAGGGGTACTCGATTCTTCGCGCCGTCTGATCCCTCGCCTTACCCGGAGACAAGCTGAGGGACTTATGTATTCCAAGGTTGTTGACGGTGGCATGATCCCCAAGATAGGAGCCTGTCTCAAGGCCTTGGAAAGTGTACAGATGACCCATATTGTGGATGGTCGTCAACCAAATGCGCTAATGGATGCCTTCGCCGGTAAGGCCACTGGCACTCGCCTCGACTAATAATCAATAAATACCACACTCAGCCGGTAGGGATTAGTGTGGACAAAGAAGGGAATCAATGGCTTTCAATTTTCAATCACAACCGGATTTTCCGCTGAATTTTAAAGGTGCTCTTCCAGGTCAACTTGGCGGCTATTACAAGTGGGGGATATTGATTGTCGCGATAATCGCTCTTTTTGTCATCGCGGTCCTGGCGAGATCCATCTATACTGACTGGCTTTGGTTTGGTGGGCTGGGATTCAGAAGTGTCTTTATCAAAATACTAATCACACGTGTCATGATGTTCGTAGTGGGAGCAGTGGGATTCGGGATTATCTCCGGTATTAGTCTGTACTTTGCCCACAAAATTTCGCAGGGTCCCGAGGAGATTCCACTACCACCTCAGATAAGAGACGTTTTGAAGCGCCTGATCTTCTGGGGTACTGTAGTGGGCGCAGGAATCCTTAGCATCATCTTCGGCGTCATTGCTGCCGGCCACTGGGAGATTTTTCTGAGATTTTCTAGTGCATCGGACTTCGGTGTTCTCGACCCTCTCTACTCAAGGGATGTAGCTTTCTACGTCTTCGACATGCCTATGTACGAGTTCTTACAGGGATGGCTCCTGGGGGCGGTGGTGGTCACTATGTTGGCCACGTTGGGTATTTACTTTGTCAATTTCAGTTATCGCGGGGTGGGCATACAGCTCACACATGGACTTAAGGTGCAGGTCTCAATACTCGCGTTCTTGGCAATGATGATTTTCGGCGCTGGTCTTTGGCTCGACCGTTGGGCGTTGGTGTTGTCAGATCAAGGAGCCGTTTTCGGGGCGTCCTACACGGA
Organism: uncultured Dehalococcoidia bacterium; assembly: GCA_964384845.1. Taxonomy (GTDB): domain Bacteria; phylum Chloroflexota; class Dehalococcoidia; order Lucifugimonadales; family CAJWER01; genus CAJWER01. The sequence goes on along the minus strand of CAYLLU010000026.1, from coordinate 25,683 downwards.
TGTACACGCACGCCGAAACGCGCTGCTGATTCTGACCGTCGTAGCCGCCGCCTGTGCGATTTTAATGCTGATAAACGCATACTTAGCGAGAGTGAAGCTCTTTGTAGGTACTATTATCCTGTTCGCAGTAATGGCTTTACTACTGGGAATAGGATGGCCCAACGCCGTACAGCGTCTGACCGTCAGGCCCAACGAATTCGCCAAAGAGCAGATCTACATTGATCGTAACATCGAATTCACCCGCCAAGCCTTTGGACTAAGGGATGTCTCGGAGCAGCTATATCCTGTGGACACATCTCTAACGGCAGATATGGTGGCTGGCAATTTACAGACCATAGATAACATCCGTCTTTGGGATCATGGGCCTCTGTCAGACGTCTATCGCCAGATCCAACTCATACGGCCCTACTACGACTTTAAAGATGCCGATGTTGACCGTTATACCGTGGATGGTCGGGCTCGCCAGGTGATGCTGGCTGCTAGAGAGGTAGCTCCTGAGAAGCTCGACGCAGATGCTCAGACATGGGTAAATCGAACACTACGGTACACCCACGGTTTCGGTATAGCGATGAGCCCGGTCACCGAGTTTACCCCTGAAGGGCGGCCCGAGTTCTTCGCCAAGGATATCCCGGAAGATGGCACGATTGCCGTGTCCTCCGGTGCCGAAAATGCTGATCCGGACACCGTTGTCACCAACCCTCGTATTTATTATGGCGAGAAGACCGAGGACTACGTGATTGTCAACTCCAACACTCCAGAGCTCGACTACCAGGCCGCGGGCGGCGAACTTCTCAGCGTCCAATATTCTGGGACTGGTGGCGTCGAGATAGGCATCTTCATACGCCGCCTCGCCTATGCCTGGCAATTTACCGATATCAATATCCTTATTACCGGTGAAATCACCGACAACAGCAGGCTCCAGTACCGTCGTGAAATTCAGGAGAGGGTATCCACGGTGGCACCATTTCTGAGGCTCGACGAAGATCCATATATCGTGGCTGCTAACGGGGATCTCTTCTGGATACAAGATGCATATACCGTGACGGACAGGTATCCCTATTCAGACCCGGCGCCGATGGGTTTCAACTATATTAGGAACAGCGTCAAGATCGTGGTAGATGCCTTTGACGGCTCAATGAATTTCTATGTCTGGGATCAGTCTGATCCTATAATCGCTACCTATCGGGCGATTTTCCCTGATTTATTCGTAGCTCGGGAAACTATGCCAGAGGCACTCTTGGCCCATACTAGGTATCCCCAGGATCTGTTTGGGATCCAGGCTGATAAGTATCTGCGGTATCACATGCTTGACTCCCAGGATTTCTACAACTTAGAGGATATTTGGAGTATACCTGAGGAGAAATTCGGGCAGGGAGAGCAACTTCAGGCTGTAAAGCCCTACTATGTCATCATGAAGATACCAGGGGAGCAGCATGAGGAGTTTGTGTTATTAACTCCGTACACTAGGAACGATCCTCCTATCATGGCTGGATGGCTGGCCGCGCGCAACGATGGGGACAAATTGGGCGAACTCGTCGCATTCCGTTTCCCTAAGGAGCGTCAGATTGACAGTCCCCAACAGATTGAGGCTAAGATCGATAACGACCCATACATCTCCCAGTGGTTCACTCTCAGGTGTCAGGAAGGTTCCTTCTGTATCAGAGGCAATCTACTGGTGATACCCATTGCCACAGAAGATCAATTTGGCCTATTGTACGCTGAGCCAGTCTACCTTCAGGCGGAGGGGATTGACTTTCCTGAACTGAAACAAGTCATCTTGGCTTCCGGTGACAAGGTCGTCATGGAGGGATCAGTGCCCGCGGCGGTGGCCGCCCTAACCGGATTTGAAAAAGTCGCAGTGGTAGAGTCCGATGAGACTATGACCGAGGGCGCTGCATCGGTGAAGGTAGATATGTTCCAGGCAAGCATCGATAAATTTTCGGATGCGATACAGGCCCTAAAAGAGGACTTGGAAGCCTTGGAAGACGTCCTGAAGGAGTTCGAAGACTCAGCGGGAGGCAACTAGTAGCATGCCAAAGAACTGGAAGGCTATCGAGTCCGAATACTACATGTATACCGTGAAGCGGCAACCCATCGTAATTATGCGAGGGCAGGGGACCACGGTGTGGGACGATGAGGGCAAAGAGTATCTCGACTTTACAGCCGGCTGGGCCGTAAACAACATCGGACACACCCATCCGGTGATCACCGAGGCTATTATAAAGCAGGCTGGTACCCTTCTCCAGACCTCTAATCAGTTCTATACCGTCCCGCAATTGGAGCTGGCGCAGGTATTGGTTGACAACAGTTGTATGGACAAGGTCTTTTTTTGCAACAGTGGTGCAGAGGCTAACGAGGGTGCCATAAAGATGGCCCGCAAATACGGGAAGATCCACACCAACGGCGCATTCGAAATTATCACTGCCGATAACTCCTTTCACGGCAGAACGCTCACCACCTGGTCCGCAACAGGTAAGCCCCATGAAGGAGATATATCACAGCCGTTGCCTACAGGATTTGTCCACGTCGAGTTCGATAACATCGACGCGATCAAGGCGGCAACCACCGACCGTACAGTGGCTATTATGCTTGAGCCTGTCCAGGGAGAGGGTGGTGTAAACTTGCCAGGCCCAGACTACCTGAGCAAGGTCCGGCAGTGGTGTGACGAGAAGGGCCTACTCATGATTCTTGATGAAGTCCAGACAGGACTCGGTCGTTTGGGCACGTTATTTGGCTACCAGTCCTTCAATGTTGAACCCGATGTTATGACTCTCGCCAAGGGTTTGGGTGGGGGCGTTCCTATTGGAGCCTTTATGGCCAAGGATCACGCAGCAGTTTTTGAGCCCAAAGGTGAGCATGGCTCGACCTTTGGTGGCAATGCATTGACTTGCGCCGTCGCAAACGCCTCCACACAATTCATCATAGATAACGACATCTCTACCAACGCCCGTGATATCGGCGAGTATCTTAAGGCCGGTTTAACCAAATTGTGGAACTCATATGACTTCATCGTCGACGTACGAGGGATGGGGCTTTTGATAGCCATGGAGTTCAGCTCCGAGATGTCGGCGGAGGCACTGGTTGCATGTAACAAGGCCGGGCTCCTCCTTAATGCGCCTCGTCCCACCGCCATAAGGCTCATGCCGCCGTTGACTGTCACTAGGAACGAGGTTGATACGGCCCTTGAAAGGCTAGAAGCTGGACTTGTCGAGGCTGCGGGGGCTGCTGTCCAATGAATTGGCGCGAACTAAAGGACAATGGTGTCACCACAGTGGGCGGCGCCGTATCCGGTGGCCTAGATAGTTGCACTGTCGCCCGTTGGCTATCAGACAAAGGATTTACTGTGGAGGTCTTCACGGTTGACCTTGGTCAACCCGACGAGGAAAATCTCGACACAGTTGGAGACCGTATGTTGGGCTGTGGAGCTTCCTCAGCAATCGTACTCGATGGGCGTGGGCCATTGGCTCTGGCCGGGCTCAAGGTTCTCCAGGCGCAGGCTAGATACGAGGGCGGTTACTGGAATACGACGGGCATAGCTCGCCCCGTTATCGTGGGTACTATTCTTCCCGAACTTCACTCCCGGGATATTGATGTGCTCTTTCATGGGGCGACCGGTCGAGGTAATGACCAGGTCAGGTTCCAGCTCAGTTCTAATATGCTGGATCCGGAACTGATCGTCTATGCACCGTGGCGCGACCCTGAGTTTGTTGCCGAGTTCCCAGGTCGGCAGCAGATGCTCGACTACTGTGAAGCAAAATCCATCCCGATCAAACCATTGGGTGAGTCTCGCTACTCTACTGATGCCAACTTTCTTGGGTTGACCCACGAGGCAGGCGATCTCGAGGATGTTACGCTGCCGCCTTTCTTCGTTGAACCTGGCATGGGCGTCTGGCCTTGGGACGCTCCAGACCTGCCCCAGACTGTCACAGTGCGGTGGGAGGAGGGTGTCCCCGTGGCTCTTGATGGCGAGGAGATGAGATTAGCCAACATTTTCGAAGCAGCCAACGTTCTTGCCGGCAAGCACGGTGTTGGCATTGGGACCCACGTTGTCGAAAACCGTTTTGTGGGAGTGAAGTCTAGGGGCATCTACGAGGCCCCTGGAATGGAGCTCCTTGGAATGACCTACGAGTTCTTGCTCCAGTTCGTTCTTGACCGTCGGGCCCGGGATCTCCTGTCAGACATCTCCCAGACAATTAGTACACAGATATACCAGGGCTACTGGCATGATCTGGCAACGACTTCGGCCCTTTCGGCACTTGAATCCATATCGAACCTGGCCACTGGCACGATTTCGGTGCGCCTCTACAGAGGCACGATCTTTTTTGAGTCCGCGGAAGATACTCTTGAGGCAATGCCCCACTCCCTGTATACCGACGATTCTTCCATGGAGGCATTGGGTTCCTACGATCATGTCGATGCGGAAGGTTTCTTGGGTGTGCTGGGTGTCTCTGCCAAGAACGTGGGCTTACGCCAAGTTTCTGACATGGATAGGTCGTAGTAGTACGTCTAGGGTTCGGCATAGGAGATTTCAGCATCCACAGAGGTTATATCTAGATGATCCACGATGGTAAGGGAAAATTTGGTGGATATCTTGAGGACTTCGTGCCCGGGGACATATACAAACACTGGCCCGGTAAGACCATTACAGAGTTCGATAACCATATGTTCTCGCTTATCACAATGAATAGCAACCCGTTGCACACTGACGCGGCCTACATGTCCGAGCATCAGCACGGCAAGATCCTTGTCGTAGGCCCCCTAGTGATTAGTCTGTTGGTGGGTATGAGCGTGCGAGACACCTCCGGGAAGGCCATCGCAAATCTTGAGTACGAAAAAATCACCCATGACGCACCGGTTTTTCAAGGCGACACCATCTATGGTGAATCTGAGATACTTGAGATACGGGAATCCCGTTCTCGTTCAGACCGTGGCATCGTTTACATGGAGAGTAGGGCATTCAATCAGCATGGCACTAAGGTCGTGATCCTCCGTCGGCGTTTCCTTGTACCGAAGTGTCCTAAATAGACCAAAACAAGATTTCAGAGGCCGTCCTTTCATGTCGAACAACGACCACTCAAACTACACGGTCTCGCTCCACTATGATCGTAGGCTCTACAAGTACGACGTTGTGGGTTCAATCGCACACGTCCGCATGCTTGCTGCTCAAGGGATATTGCCACGGGGCGATGCCGACTCAATTGTGGCCGGTCTGAGACAGATTCGAAACGAGATCGAGAATGGAAACTTCCCGTGGCGCGACGATCTCGAAGATATCCACATGAACATAGAGCGGCGCCTGTTCGACAAGATCGGTGATGTCGCAGGTAAACTCCACACTGCTCGTTCACGGAATGACCAGGTCTCCCTTGACATGCGTCTCTACTCCAAGGAAGCCGTGACCTGTCTTGTTGGGGCCGTCCATGACCTTAGGCAAGTCTTAATCGATAAGGCTGTTACCCATGCCAAGACCATAATGCCAGGGTACACCCACGTCCAGCGTGCCCAGCCCGTCTACTTCGCGCACCATATGCTCGCCTATTTTTCAATGCTTGGTCGAGACCGGGAACGTCTCTTACAGGCCCAGACCAGGGCAGATGTGATGCCGCTGGGTTCCGGAGCCCTGGCGGGAGTACCATACCCCATCGACCGAGAGATGGTGGCGCGGGAGCTTGGTTTTGCGGACATCAGTACCAATAGCATGGACGCTGTATCGGACCGTGACTTTGTCCTCGACATGCTTTCTGCTGCGTCGACATGTATGGTGCATTTGTCCCGATTGGCGGAGGAGTTGGTATTATGGTCTTCAAAGGAATTTGGCTTTATTCGGCTCCACGATGATTACACTACCGGCAGCAGTATGATGCCGCAAAAGCGCAACCCCGACTTTGCCGAACTGGCTCGCGGGAAGACGGGCAGGGTGTTTGGCCATCTTTTCGCCATGTTGACAGTCATGAAGGGTTTGCCACTGACATACGACCGCGACATGCAGGAGGATAAGGAGGCTCTCTTCGACACCGTTGACGTGCTCCAGTCCACGTTGTCCGTGATGGCTGGCATGGTGTCTACGATGGAATTGAACGTCGATCGGCTCAGGGAGGCAGCAGAGGACGGTAACGTTCTCGCCACTGATATCGCCGACTACCTAGTAGTGCGCGGGATGCCATTTAGGGAGGCGCACGGCGTCGTTGCGTCCCTATCAGAACGGGCTGCATCTGAGGGTAAGAAACTGCACGAGCTATCCTTGGAGACCTACCGGAACCACAGCACGCTCTTTGAAAAGGACGTGCTGTCGATCGACGTGACAGCCTCTCTAGAAGCACGGGACGTTCCGGGGGGCACCGCTTCTGGTCGTGTGGCCAGTGCGCTCAAGGCGGCGAGGTCGGATCTGGAGGCAGAGAGTGACTGATTTAACCGTGAAGATCGCGCCGTCTGTCCTTTCAGCAGACTTCAGTCAGTTGGGCGAGCAGGTCGCCGAAGCGGAAGCTGGCGGTGCCGACTACATCCATCTGGATATCATGGACGGCCACTTTGTTCCTGCCATCACCTTCGGGCCAATTGTGGTCAAAGCGGTGCGTCGCTGGACTGACATTCCACTGGACGTACACATGATGGTGTCTGAGCCACATCTCTACATCGACGAGCTTGCTGAGGCTGGTGCCAATATCCTCACGGTGCATGCTGAGGCCGTAACCCACCTCCACCGTGTTGTGCAGCAGGTCACTGACGTCGGTCTTCGGGTGGGTGTCGCCCTGAGCCCTGCGACACCCCTATCCGCCGTTAGTGAGGTTCTGTCAGAGTTGGACCTATTGCTCATTATGTCGGTCAATCCCGGCTTTGGCGGGCAGCCATTCATCACGGCGTCGATCGACAAGATCGCACGGGCCCGCAGAGCTTTGGATGACGCAGGACTGAAAACCGAGCTTTCAGTGGACGGGGGCATAAGCCCAGCCACGGTGGGCAGTGTCGTAAGGGCCGGTGCCCAGACCCTCGTAGCCGGCTCAGCTGTATACGGCAACCCTGCAGGTATTTCGGACGCCATCAGTAAAATCAGGGCCGCGGCCAACACAGCTTAGGGGCGCAGTCTGGTTAGTCTCAGATGTACCCATCTAGGGAGCGTTCAATTCGAGATTGTCTTTGGACCTGCTCAATCCCGAAATGCGGCTCCCCAACTTCGCGTAAACACTACCTACCTTTGCCTGCTGTTGTCATGAGGACTCTCTTTGGCAAGCATTACAAGACCACTACATCATCAGGTCGCCACCGTTGATATCGAAGGACACCCCGGTCATATAAGCAGCCCGGTCTGATGCGATGAAAGCCACCAGTTCAGATACTTCCCAGGCCTCGCCGATTCGAGGGATGGGGAAGCTATCGGTGTATTCCTTAACACGCTCGGGGCTGACGGTGTTACGGACCATTTCGGTATTTATCAATCCCGGACACACGGCGTTGACAGTGATGCCATTGTTCGCCTCTTCCATGGCCAGATGTCTTGTGAGGCCCAGCACACCAGCTTTAGACGCCGAGTAGTGGGCCCCGCCGAGGGTGCTGTACTTTCGACCGGCCGTGGAGGAGAAATTGACGATGCGCCCCCAATTTGCCTCGCGCATAGCAGGTAGTACCGCTCGAGAACAGAGGTACGTACCTTTAAGATTGACTTCGATCACCAAATCCCATTCGTCTTCCTCAATGTCTATCACGTGGGTGGATCGCAAAATACCGGCGTTATTGACCAGGATATGTACTCCCCCGTAAACCTCCGTAGCTACCTGCACCATGCGGTCGACATCTGTCTTAGACGTCACGCTGCCAGCCGAGGCTATCGCCTCTCCGCCGGCACTCTTGACTTCGGTGACCGACTGTTCAGCCGCGTCGGTGTTGACGTCGTTTATCACCAGGTACGCGCCGTTGGACGCCAACTGTAATGAGACGGCCTTGCCCATCCCCTGGCCCGCACCAGTCACAATGGCTACCTTGCCCGCCAGCTCTGCTGTGTCTATCATGAGATACCCTGTCTAATTGAATGTACCGCCGTGCTCAGAATAGGCTACTACGCAAGGTAGGCCTTGTCTAAATGGCACTACTCCTTCGTTGTAGTTTCCACTTGGGCTCTGTCCACTGATAGTGAGCCGGCGCTTCTGGCTCATTCATACATCCAGCATGCATGATCCGGAACCTGCTTCCCGATTTAGATGGCCCCCAACTCTTTGCCAGCCTCTCCAAAGACCGATATCGCTCGGTCAAGCTGCTCCCGGGTGTGGGACGCGGAGAGCTGTACCCTGATTCGGGCCTGTCCACGAGGTACCACAGGGAACGTAAACCCCACGACGAATATGCCTCGTTCATTGACTGCGCGTGCCAATTCGACTGTCTTTAGCTCGTCTCGAAGCATGATTGGCATAATCGGGGTCTTGCCCGGGAGGATGTCGAAGCCCAACGCTTCCATTTCAGACCGGAAGTATGCCGTGTTCTCCCACAGCGTCTCGCGGAGTCCGGGGTTCCCGCGGACCAGCTCCAAAGCCTTGAGAGCGCCCATCACGATAGGCGGCGCCAGGGTGTTGGAGAACAAATAGGGTCGGGAGCGCTGTCGCAGGAATTCCACGATCTCTTTGCGGCCTGTCGTGTAGCCACCGGATGCTCCGCCCAGCGCCTTGCCCATCGTACTTGTGAGCACGTCGATGCGGTCCATGACACCTTGGTCGTCGGCGCTGCCAAGTCCGTTAGGGCCAAGAAACCCCGTGGCGTGGGAGTCGTCCACCATCACCAGCGCATCGTACTTGTCTGCGAGGTCGCATATCTCCTTGAGGGGTGCTATGTCTCCTTGCATGCTGAACACGCCGTCCGTTGCGATCATCCGGAAGCGAGCCCCGGCCGTGGCCTTGAGCTGCTCTTCCAGGTCGGCCATATCCGAGTGCTTGTACCGCTTGCGGTCGGCCTTGCAGAGCCGAATGCCGTCGATGATGCTCGCGTGGTTCAGTTCGTCGCTGATGATTGCATCCTCGGCGCTCAAAATCGTCTCAAACAGACCGGTATTGGCGTCGAAGCACGAGGTGTACAAAATCGTGTCCTCTGTGCCCATCCAGTCGGAAATGTTCTGCTCCAGGGTCTTGTGGATGTCCTGGGTCCCACAGATAAATCGGACTGATGCCATACCGAACCCGTGGTCCTTTGTGCCCTGGCTCACCGCCTTCTCTATCTCGTCGCTATCGGCCAGCCCGAGATAGTTGTTGGCGCAGAAATTGATCATCGGGCCATCTGGGGTATCCACCTGGGACCCCTGGGGCGTCTTGATCAGCTTTTCGGCCTTGTACATGCCTGCGTCACGGATACCCTGCAGTTCGTCTTCGAGCCATGTCTTGATACTGGTGTAGGTCACGGACGATGTCCCTCCTCTGGGGTAGTTTTGGGGCTGCTATATGGTCGTGGGTCGAGGTTATATTTTGTGCCAGCCGCTGTCAATGTTGTTGCGATTGACTGATCCTCGGCGCTACCAATATGATACGCGATACGGGCTCGTTCGCCTATACGAGGAGTGCTTTATGGCCCCAAGCGATGTTGCGAGCAAAATCTACAGCGAAGCAGTCGTTGTGGGCGGTATCAACGTGAGCAATCGGGAGAGTACCGCCGTATTCGACAGTCTTCAGGTGGGTGGAGTCACCGCCATCCATGCGACAATCGCCGTCTGGGAGGGGTACGTGGAGGCGAAGAGTCTGGGGAGGTGGGGGTTGTCCTTCGCCCAAGGTGTGCGTGGTCCCCGCCACAGATACTTCGTCTGGGACCCTCTCAGAATGACAGAGCGCTGTTCTTTTTCACTCTGCTCTCAGCGTTAAGAATTGTTAGTGAATCGCCGCCGCTATCGCAGCCGCCCGCTCGTTCACCATTGTGCCATTGTCGAACCGCTCGGGGCCGAAGTGCTTAATCAGCGACGGTGTTCTGCCGGTGTGAATCAGCTCCGCCGTGCTCCGCCCTGAAGCGGGTGCTGCCTTGAATCCCCATGTACCCCAACCGCAGTTCAGGATGAACCCGTCCAGTCCGGGCGCATTGCCGATTATAGGCGCATAGTCGGGGGTCATATCGCACAGACCTGCCCACTGCCGCATGATCTTCACCTCGCGCAAATCGGGTAGCAAATCCAGCGTATCGGAGGCCAACTCCTCCAACATGGTGAGAGTGGAACGCTGACTGTAGCTCTGGTAATGGTCGACGGCTCCGCCTATGACCAGTTCTCCACGGTCGGTCTGATAGACGTAGACGTGGATGTCTGCAGACGACACGATAGTGTCCATGAATGGCTTCATAGGCTCCGTAACACAGGCCTGCAGCGGATAGGTTACGATAGGCAGATCGAGTCCCGCCATAGCCGAGATGCTCGAACTCCAGCCCGCCGTGGCGCTGACCACAGTATCCGTGTTGATGTGTCCCGCCGTCGTTTCCACACCGGTTACGCGACTGCCCTCACGGGTGATGCCGGTGACCTCTGTGAATGGGTGTATCCCCACGCCCATCTGGTCCGCGCCTCGGCCATATCCCCAAACCACCGCGTCATGTCGGACTACCCCGGCGCGGGGGTGGTGGAGCGCCGCCATAATCGGTAGCGGTTTGTCGACGCGCAGGTCAATTGGGGGCACCATCTCTTTGATCTCGTCCGGCCCGATCAGCCGACTGTCTACCCCGAGAAGCTTGTTGAACTCGACGCGGAGCCTGAGCCAGTAGACCGATGACTCCGTGTGGCCGATGTCCAGTCGTCCCATCTGGTCGAATAGCAGATTGAACGACAGCTCTTGCCCCAGACCCTCATAGAGTTTGTGGCTCTCACGGAAAAATGGGATTGCCTCTGCAGTCAGGTAGTTCGAGCGGATGATGGCTGTACTGCGGGCGCTGCCCCCACCGCCGATATAGCTCCGGTCCAGCACCGCGATATTGGTGATGCCCTTTTGGGCGAGATAGTAGGCCGTGGATAGCCCGTGAACACCGGCGCCCTCAATGACCACGTCATAGCTATCCTTCAGGGTCGGAGTGCCCCACATCTTGCCTTTCCGAAAAAGCTGAGTCACCAACTGCTGTTTTCCCCCTCTCGAATTGGTCTCGGATTGTCTGAGGTCAAATTGTTCCCAGGGCCTCTGTGCCAACGGGTGTCAGCTTGGCTGGCTCGCCTGCCTCTAGCACAGAATCCCACATGTATTCGCCATAGTCTCGCCCGAAGTACAGCTCGTAGCCTGGGACTGCCCCGCGGTCCACCCGGAGCAAAGTCGCACGGACCTCAGCGACCATGCCTTGAGCGCAACTGAGATCTGGGAAAGCACTATCGGACGTGTCGATCTCTGTCAACCTGGTCAGCACTGCTCGTGCCTCTGGGCCTAATATTGCGAGTCCGGCCAACACCGAGGTCATGTCTACGGAGTGGGAGCATGTGCTGCAATCGTTTAGTAGCCCAGCCAGAGTGCTCGATCGATTCTCCGAAAGTAACAGCGCGTCGTCAGAGGCCAGCCTGGCTATGACAATATCGCCACCTTCATGGGCCAACTTGCCTACCGTGCCAATTGCTTTCGGTCCTGACTGTCCCAATGCCCGCAATATCTGGGAGTCGATCTCGCCCTGGAGCGCCAACTTGCCGTTGGAGCTAATATCGGATACTCCTGCTGACGCTCGCAGGAATTCAGTCTCTTCCTGGACGGTGGAGTAGTGTGCGGGTAGGAGCCACTTGTTTGTCTCTGCCATGGTCGCCCCGAGGCTGAGGTGTTTTGGTTGCATGGCGCTGAGGGCTACGGGATTCCATTCTTGCATCTGCTACTCCCTCAACTTCGTGCCGTCGGGATCGTAGACGGGTTCGAGCGTGACATCTGCGTTATGGGTCTTGCCATCTACCAGAATCTGGATCGACTTGCCCTCTTTGGCCAGATCGACCGGGACCCACGCCAGCCCGAATCCCTTGCCGATCGTTGGACTAAGTCGTGAGCTTGTAACCTTGCCGATAGGGGCGAACCCTGCGACCACGGGACTGCCGTCGTGGGGCACAACACCATTCTGCATCACGAAACCCACCAGCCTGGTGCGGCCTGGGTTCTCCGTGGAGACTACGAGTGCGCCGCGTCCGATGAAGTCCTGCTTCTCCAGCTTGACGACCCACTCCATGTTGGTGTCGATCGGATTGCTGAGGATATCGGTATCGTGGTTGGAAATGATGTGCATCTTTTCGAGGCGCAGTATTCTCTGGGCCTCAGTGCCGAATGGTTTGATACCAAACTCGACACCTGCCTCCATTAGCGCCCCCCACATATGCTCACCGTACTCGGCAGGGAAGTGAAGCTCCCAACCCGATTCGCCGACAAAGCCAATTCGCAGCAGTGTCGTCGGCACTCCAGCCACCATACCCTGCTTGGAACGCATGTAACGAAAGCTCTTGGCGGAGACATTGACGTCTGTCAACTTGGCCAATGTCTCCCTGGCCAATGGACCGGCGACATTGATGGCGGCGAGGCCGGAGGTGATGTCCATTACGTGGGCGCACATATCGGTGCCCGCCATCCACCACTTGAACCATCCTTCGATAGCCTCGACGCTGGCAGTTGAAGTCGTGACAAAGTAGTGGTCGTCGGCCAGCCTAGTGACCGTGCCGTCGTCCATAATCGTGCCGTTGTCGGAGCAAATGACACCGTATCGCACTCGCCCGGGCCTCAGCGTTGAGAAGTGGTGGGTGTACAACTTGTCGAGGAGGGCCGGGGCATCGACGCCACGCACATCCAGCTTCCCCAGGGTACTCACGTCGATAATTCCCACGCCTCGCCGTACGTTCGCGGCCTCCTCCTGTGGTGACCCGTACGTTCGTGGACGGTGCCACACGTTGGAGTCTATCATCTGGGCGCCCAGCTCCCGGTGCAGGCGGTCCATGGATGTGTGCTTGATCGGTCGGTGGGACGGTCCAGCGAGGGCCCCCAGCGATACAGGCGACATGGGTGGCCGGGAAGTCGTAGAGCCTGTCTCGTCCATGGACTTTCCGGTCTGTCCGGCGGTGATTTGGGCGAAGGCCCTTTGGCACATCTTGCCCTGGCACGGCCCCTGGGTCACCGTACTGTAGCGCTTTAGCGTCTGTATATCGGCGAACCCCTCGTCGATGCCCTTTGCGATGTCCCTTGCCGTCACGTCCTCGCAGAAACAGACGAACTGTTTGGCGCCCTGCGCCATGTCGACCTGAGGCGAAATGGCGGTCGTGGACGTCGATACTTCTTGAGCTTCCTGGGTAATAATGCCTGACCCGTTGCTGCCGAGAGCTGCAAATGCCTTGGCACCAGTCTGGCGACCCTGGGTGATGATTGCCGATAGATCGTGGACGCCGTTGACCTCACCGGCAGAGTCTAATCCTGGGGGTAACTCCTTTGGGAGAGTTTCGTCCAGGGATGTGTCGTATTTAGAGCTTGCACCCAACTGATGCAGCAGTCCGGACGCTGGCTGAAAGCCACCGCTCATGGCGATCACGTCGCCGTCGAACTGTCGCTCCTTCACAGTGATCTGCCCATTGTCGAGCCGTGCGACGACGGCACCAACCGCCTTCTTGACGCCCTCGGCACGGGTCAGGGCGTGAGACGGCAGGATTAACACACCGTGGGCCTGAAGCTCTGCCGCGGCTTCGAGATCGGCCGGGAACTCAGGCCGTGCATCTGCTACAACCGCGATTCGGAGACCCGCATGGAACATGTCGAGTGCAGCCTGGTAGCCCTGGTCACCGGTTGTCCCGACGATGGCAGTCGAGCCGGGGCGCACACCGTAGAGGTGCATCAGCCGTTGTAGTCCAGTAGTCAGCATCACACCAGGTAGGTCGTTGCGATCGAAGGTCAGCGGCGTCTCGATAGAGCCCGTCGCGACGATGATGTGTTTGGCCCGCAGCTTGATAGTCCGATTACCCGCGTCTATTCCAATAAGGTTGCCGTCGTAGAGCCCGAATGCGCTGGCATCGGATAGCACTGAAATATTTGCAGATGTTTCAACCTCGGCCCTTAATCTGTCCGCCGCCTCATAACCCTTGGTCTTGCCGATGCCGGGGAGGGCGTCGTGGGACGCGACATCGTATCGCAGGTGTCCTCCCAGGGATGGCTGGTCGTCGATCAATACTACCTTGGCGCCGGCCTCGGCAGCGGCCAGAGCCGCCGACATGCCCGCAGGCCCGCCGCCGATCACCGCCACGTCGGCATGGGCGTACTCGTGGCGGATGTGTCGTATCGGCTGGTCTTCTTTAGGCACTGAGCCGAGGCCGGTCATGCGCCGGATGATTGGCTGGGCCAACTTCCATAACGCCTTTGGTGTGTGGAATGTCTTGTAGTAGAAGCCCACCGGCAGTAGCCGGTCGAATCGGTCGACGATCGACATCACGTCGTGCTCGACTGATGGCCAGGCGTTCTGCTGCTTGACATCCATCCCTTCGACGACCCGTTCAGTGCAGGCTCGGACGTTGTGAATACCATCGACCGTCACCAGGCAGTTTGCGCACTGGCCGGAGACGCACAGGAGGCCACGAGAGCGGTGGTACTTGAATGAACGGCTAAATATCCTCATGCCTGAGGCGTAGAGTGCGGAGGCGACCGTGTCCCCCTGGTACGCATGTACAGGGCTACCATTGATGTTGAGCGCAACGGTCTTGGCCCGGTTGGTTAGCTGATATCCCTGCTCGGCAAGCCTGCCTCGGTCCACTGGGTTTGCCATCTAGGAGAGAGTCTCATGTGGCCACGATGCCTCGTGAACCTTGTTTGTTTCGGTGTCGCGCAGTGCCACGAACCACTTCCGGCAACCCAGTTTGTGGTACCACCACTCACGCTGGTCGCCTGCCATGTTGCGGCGTACATAGAAGTACCTGGTCCACTCTGGAGAGGTGGCGTCTGGTTTAGGCCGGACTACTAGCTCCCCTCCGAATTGGAACTCATATACGTTGCGTTCCCCACAGTTGGGGCACCCGATTAGAAATGCCATGTTCGTATTTGTCCCTCAACAAAAATGCAAAAGTGCTCAACCCCTTTGCACTCCTTGGATATAAGACTCTAGAACATCGTCAGGTAACGGTCGATCTCCCAGGCCGAAATCTGCTTGTGATACTCGTTCCACTCCGCCTCTTTCAGGGTCACAAATTCATCATATATTGGGCCCAACGCCATCTGAACCACCGTATCTTTGCGAAGCTCGGATATCGCTTCAGCAAGGCTCTGCGGTAGTGTGCGAATGCCTCTGCGGGCAATCTCTTCCAGTCCCAGGGAGTACATGTTGTTGCCCATGTTCGCCTTGCCCGGGTCCAGCTTTCGTTTGACTCCATCCAGCCCTGCTGCGACATAGGCCGCCATCGCCAGGTATGGATTGCACGCCGCTGAAACCGTACGATCCTCCAAGTGGCCGGGACCCGCGGTTCGAATCATCTGTGTCCGGTTGTTATCGCCGTAGGATATGAAGGCCGGGGTCCACGTGAATCCCGATGACGTTCCCGTTAGCCCCTCACCGAGTTGTAGCCTCTTGTAACAATTGACAGTGGGCGAGGTCACGGCAGACAGAGCCCGTGCGTGGTCGAAGATTCCCCCGATGAAGTGGTACGCAAATTCCGAGAGTCCGAGCCCCTGGGGATCGTCATTGTCGAGGAATAGATTGTCGCCCGTCTCCGCGTTCTCGACGTGGAAGTGTAGATGGCCGCCGCTGCCGGTCTTGTCAGCGAATGGTTTCGCCATGTGAGTAGCGATGGCACCATATTTCTGGGCGTACTGGCTCGTCATCATCTTGAAGAACGTATAGCGGTCCGCTGTAGTTAGCGCATCGCTGAACACGAAGTTGACTTCGTACTGGCCGTTGGCGTCCTCGTGGTCTGACTGGTACACGTCCCACCCAATACTGGCCATACCGTCCATGAGGTCTTGCAAATAGCCCATGACGTTGGAGATTCCTTTGAAGTCATAGCATGGCTTGCCCAGGTTATCGATCTTGTTGGGGTCCCAGACCTCGATGGAGCCGTCGTCGTTCCTCGTGACAAGGAAGTGTTCGGGCTCGATTCCGACGTGGAAGGTATACCCGACCTCACGTGCCGCCTCGAGCACACGCTTGAGATTCTGGCGGGAGCAGTAAGCGTGGGGCTCGTTGTCGACGAACAGGTCGCTGGAAAAGCTCGCGACGCCCTTACGCCATGGCACTGCGTTGTAGGTGTCTAGATCGACGCGGGCCATCATGTCGTGGGAATGTGGTCCCTGCCCTAGACCGGGCACCGCAGCGCCCGCGAAGCCTGCACCATCGTCGATCACATCGTCTAGGTGCGACGCAGGGACCATCTTGACCTTGGGTGCTCCGTGAATGTCCACGAACTGCGTTAGCAGGTACTCGATACCATCCTCTTGCATTCGACGGCGAACATCTTCCCGGGTGGTCATGTGGTGGGCTCCTGTGCTTGCCCCTCAATGAAATAAAGTCATCAAAGGGGGCTGCTTTACTTTTCCTGATACCCGATTAACCTGGTGCCAGCTATGTTTAGAACATCCTCTTCTTGTAAGAGTGGTTACTCGCCTTCTTGTAAGAGTGGTTACTCGCCAAATACCTTGTTAGTGCCCACGAGGGGCACTCGGGCCATGGCGGACGCCTCTATCGTAAGCGCGGCCAAGTCCTCGGGCTCTAGGCTATGTACGTCACCCTTGCCCAACGATCTGGTCAATAGTGCCATCTCCATCGTCATCGAGTTTATGAAATTTGCTACCCGTTCGGCGCCCTCGTCAGGGTCCAAGCGCTTGGACAGTTCTGGGTCCTGAGTCGTAATTCCGACCGGGCACTTGCCTGTCTGGCAGTGGCGGCAGTATCCGGCCGGAACACCGACCTCGGCCTCGAAGTCGGCCTCTGGTATATCTTTGTTGCAGTTGAGCGCTATCAGCGAAGCCAGGCCAATCGCAACCGCATCGGCTCCGAGAGCCAGTGCCTTTGCCGCATCTGCACCGCCGCGAATGCCGCCCGAGACGATCAAACTGACCTTGCCGTACAGCCCCAGTTCTCGTAGCGCCTCTCGCGCCATCACAACGGCTGGCACCGTCGGGATGCCGCTGTGGTCCAGCAGCACCTCCGCAGACGCGCCAGTCCCTGCGACCATACTGTCGATCACGATAGCGTCGGCCCCGGCCTTCGCCGCTAGCTTCACATCGTCTGTCACACGGCATGCGCCGAGCTTGACGTGTATGGGTACCTGGTGGCCGGTTGCCTCTCGAAGCTGGTCGATCTTCATCGCCAGATCGTCGGGCCCAAGCCAGTCCGGGTGTCGTGCAGGGGAGCGCTGGTCAATGCCCGCAGGCAGATCCCGCATCTCGGCGATTTCCTCCCGAACCTTTACGCCCATGAGCATGCCGCCGGTACCGGGCTTGGCGCCCTGCCCAACGACAATCTCCACGGCCTGGGCCTGCGCCAGGTGGTTCGGATCGAAGCCGTATCTACTTGGGAGAACCTGGTAGATAAGCTTGTCCGCCGCGTCCCGTTCAGCCTGTAGCATCCCACCGTCACCGGTACAGCTCGCCGTACCGGTAAGGGCCGCGCCTTTGCCCAGGGCGGTTTTGGCGTTGGACGAGAGTGCGCCGTAACTCATACCAGAGATGTACACCGGTGTGTCGAGCACAAGGGGCTGCTCGGCGTAGCGTGCCCCGATAGTCGTGACGGTATAGCACTGCTCCTTATAGCCCTCCAAAGGGAAGCGTGTTAGCCCCGTGGAGAGGAACGTCAGGTCGTCGAAGTGCGTCACTTTCTGGAACGTGCTGAAGCCTCGTATCCTGTACCGACCTAACTCTGCCTTAGCGTGGATGTCGTCGATGATCCACGGGGTCATGATCTGACTATTGGGGTATACCATTAGACCACCACCTTTTCGAGGCGCTCAAGCGAGTCGTAGTGGTAGAGTCGCTTCGCCGAGACAATCTTAGTGAATCTCGGCTTTTCAGAGATGCCGTTTTGATCAAGGTAGTCCCATACCGATATCAGTTCGTCCTCGGTGATCTCCTCGACTTTGGCATCGTTGCCCAAAGAGCCGTAGGAGCCGCCGACGTAGATGGTCCCCTCGTACATGGAGTCGCCCACCGCTTCACCGACATCGCCGCACACAACAATGCGCCCCTTTTGCATCATGAAGCCTGCAAGGAACCCGGCGTCACCCCGTATAAGCAGCGTGCCGCCCTTCATCGAAATCCCGGCTCGGGCCCCGGCATTGCCGCCCACGTAGATCTCGCCGCCCCTCATGCTAGCGGCCACGGAGGCCCCAGCACTACGCGACAGGGTAATCCGGCCGCTCATCAGGTTTTCACCAAGGGCCCATCCGGCGTTGCCGTCGATGGTTACCTCTGGTCCGTCCAGCAGGCTCGCCGAGTAGTACCCGACACTGCCGGCGATCGCGATTTTGCAGGGGGTCAGAATGCCAACGGCGATGTTGTGATGGGCCCTCGGATTCACAACCGTGACCTCGGTGCCGGCCTCGGCCAACTCCTTCAGTCGCGTATTCAGCTCGCGGGTCGTCATCTCCGCTGCGTCTAGACTGACCACGTCATGACCTCGTTCTCCTGGGGCTCGATGCGATCGATCTCATCCGAAAATACGCTGCGAAGCGCGACCTCTTCAGAGGCCAGGGCAATCACCTCGGCGGTCTCTATTAAGACCAGGGGCTTGGCGGACCCACGGTCCTTGGCGTACACCCTCCCGCTCTGGCTAGCTACAAGATAAGTGAACGTGCCGTCCAGGTCTTCAAGAGACGCTTGTAATGCGGAGTCGAGGGTATCCCCGCTGGCGAGTTTGTCGGCGAGGTACACCGCTATCAGTTCGGAGTCGTTGTGGGTCTGGAAGTGGTGACCGGAGTCTTCATATTTTCGCTTCATGCTGTGATAGTTGGTAAGTTGTCCATTGTGGACGACGGTGACGTCGGGGAATGGGAAGGCCCAGAACGGGTGGGCGTGGCCGATGTCTACGATGCTCTCGGTGGCCATCCGGACATGGCCGATTCCGTGTGTTCCCAGGATGCCACTGACAGAATGGGTCCGGTCCATCTCCGTGGCCGTGCCGACATCCTTGACCGTTTCAGATGAGCGACCGATGCTGTGGATCGTCACGCCGTCGGTGTCGAGCAGGGCCTCGGCAAGGGCTTTAACCTCGTCTTCATAATTGACGGTGAGGCGTAGGAATCCTCCCCATGTCTGGCTCGTACCCACCACGCCGCCCCTGCGTCCGATTGCTTCGGATACGCGGGCCAGCACGCCTTCCTCACTGTCCTTGCCGTCCGTCCAGATCCGAAGAATAAGGTCTTCCGCGAAGGCCTCACCGGCAACGGTGAAGCCGGTGGAGTCCGTGCCACGGTGGGCAAGAGAGTCCAGCATTTTGACTAGGTCTCGACCGATGGGAGCGAGGCTATTCGCCTTGCTCTTCTTATGCATTATTCCGCTAATGCCACACACTCGGGCAAGCCCTCCGATGAGCGTGGGTGCTAGTCAAGTCGGTCTGCGTGCACCCCTCTTTTCGCGCCACAAATATAGCACCCGATATCACTAGTATCAAGGTTAGGACCTGAAAGGCGTCCTGGTCGATAATCTGTCCGGCAGGCCGATTACTAGAGTCCATTTCAGCACGGAATGTCGCAAGCTCGTCCGCGACAATCCATACGGCGACTCACTATCCCAGTGCTACCACACCGGCACAATATAGGGCGCGCCGTCTTCTCGCACCGTCGCAAGCCGCTCAATCACCGGCGTCGTCAACAGCACATCGACCTGCTTTGCAGTAACTCCAGGCATGTGTCTTGAAGCCTCCTAGGTCTTACCACTAGTAGAGTGCATGACAGGCGTGCAAAGGGGCTGCAGCTCCTTTGCCGGGTCTGTGAGAGTGTCCCTCACAATAACTATTGTTCTCTTTTGGGTGGAAAGGGCATGGTGCCATGATGCTGCTACGACAACTCTAGCCGCATGGCACCGACCATCCGGCCAGCCATATTAAAATCTTTACCAGTACCGACATTCTGAAAGCCCAACGACTCCAGAAGAGCCAGTTTCTCATCATCCTCCACTGAAACAACGGACCATATCCGTACACCACGACCGGCGCCCCAACTAGCCGCGGCATCGAACAGACTAGTCCGCGCGTCCGCGAACGCGTCGTGGCTAAACCCGTCCACTCGGCAACCGCCCTGATCGTCCAGTTTTGCCGTCGACAGTCCCACTACACGTCCTCCGCCCGAGTGGGCAGAAAACCAGGCACCGCGGCCATCCGATTCGAGCGCTTCATATCGTGGGTAGAGGCTCATACAGCCGCTGACCAAGGCGTAACGGCTCGAATACAAGGACACATTCACGTCGAGCACTTGCCAGTTGTGTGGAGTAACGATCAACGGGATCATGGGTACTCGGTCCGCCGGACCGCCCAAGGAAATGGTCACTGGGGCCTGTTCGCGAAACATCTCCACGAGGAACGACTCCGGCGAGTCACCTGCAGGGATGTTGGTCCACACGATGGTCGACGGCAACTTGCGCCAGCCGAGCCGGTGGTAGATCCTCGCCGCCGCCCCGTTCACTGTCCCCAGGAACAGTGCCTGTCCGCCCACCGATGCAAAATCCTCGATAGCCTGACTGCATAGCTCAGTAGCAATGCCTTGCCCTCGGAGCGCCGGTACTGTCGCCACCTCGCCTAACCCGCCTATGGATGGCACAGACAGGGAGTGGGTGGTCATGCAGGACCCACCAATTCGCCCGTCGCGCTGGGTCACATAGAGGTAGTAGTCGTTGTTTCCAGCATCCTCGCCCAACAACGCCCCGGGATCCAGGTCCGGGATATCGCCGAATGTATCAGACCAGAACCTCAGTAGCTCTTGCGCCAGGGCCGGCTTGATCGGTACCTCGACCCTCATGCCCTCACCTCGTTAGTCTGTATAGTGCCACTAGCCTAATCGCCGCGCCGCAGCACCTTGCCCGGCCTTACGTTGGTGTGCTTTCCGTTCAGGATGACCGGCTCACCTGCGACCAGCACATGAGGGATGCCCATCGGGAACTGGTGCGGCTGTTCGAACGTCGCTTGGTCGATGACCGTGTCCGGATCGAACACCACCACGTCTGCAACAAGCCCCTCGGCGATCCTGCCGCGATCTGAAAGTGAGAGCTTCTCTGCGGGGAAACCGGCCATCTTGTATATGGCCGTCTCCAGTGACATCACCGAGGGCTGCTCACGGACGTATCGCCCCAGGATCCGTGGATATGTCCCATAGAACCTGGGGTGCGGCTCGAACTCCGAGTAGAGTCCGTCTGGCGAAACGGCATTCCCGTCCGAGCCGATCATCGCCTGGGGGTGACCCAGGTAGTAGCGCACGTCTTCTTCCACTCGGTTGTGGACCACAGCCATCACAGAGTCGCGTTCCTCTTCGACTAACTGTAGCGCCGCCTCCGACGGGTCGACTCCTCTGTCCTTGCCGATCTGCTCTATGGAGCGGCCTATGAGGCCCTTGTTCGCCTCCGACATGACGTTCGAAATGACCCACTTGTCCCACAGAGGCGGCTCTCCGCCGGCGCGACCTATGGTCATCTCTTCGAGGGCTTTCTTGCGTAGGACAGGATCGCGGAGACGCCCCATGTATGCGTCGAGTCCACCTTCCTGGAACCACAGCGGAATGGTCTGATTGATTCCGGCCCCAGCGGCGGTGTAGGGGTAGACGTCGTAGGTCATGTCCAACCCTTCCGCTCTGGCCTTTTCGACAACGGCGACCTTCTTCTCCGGGTTGCCGTAGAAGAACCGCTCGGTCGTCGCCATATGGGAGAACTGCACTGGTACGCCGCCACGATGCCCGATCTCCGCCGCCTCCTCGATACACTTGATGTGCCAGCCTGGCATCACTCGCGCGTGGGTGACGTAGAATGCGCCCGGATAGTGTGAGATGGCCTGGCACAGCGCTGCTATCTCCTCGGTGTTTGAGTAGCTCGACGGCGTCAGCGACAATCCCGTCGACAGACTGAATGCGCCCTGTTCGACCGCCTCTGCCGCTAGGCGTTGCATTTCTTTCAGTTCGTCCGGATTGGCTGGGCGGTCCTCCGTTGCGCCGACAGCGATACGCAGCGCAGCGTTGCCCACTTGCGCGGCGACGTTGATGCTCACGCCGTTGGTATCGATCACATTCGCCCACTCATCCATCGTCGACCAGGTCCATTCGGCGTTGGAGATAAGCACGCCTCCTATGTCGGCGCGCAGCTTCTTCACTCCGGCCGGCCCGGCAGGGAACGGCGAGTAGGCGCAGTTCCCTGTGACCTCAGTCGTCACCCCCTGGTACGCCTTGCTCTCGCCACCGGGATCGTCGATCAATGTCACGTCACTGTGGCTGTGCATGTCGATGAAACCTGGCGACACCACGTGATTCTTGGCGTCGATCTTGTGCGCAGCTTCGGCATGATCTAACTTACCGATGGCTGCAATCAGTCCACGGGATATTCCCACGTCGGACTTGTACCTTTCTCTGCCGGTGCCGTCCACAACAGTCCCGTTAACGATCAGTATGTCGAATCCCATTTCAACTCCTAAGTATATTTTTTTAATAGACAGATCTGGGCACGCGTCGTGTATTTGCTGTTTGTAGTGAGTCTGCCGAATCATGCGACTAGGTTCGTAGGTCGTATGCGAAGTACGACCCTAAATACCTACCCGTGAATGAAACTCGGGCACACCTTTGACCCCAGGGTTGACTCGGAATAGGGCGCCAGCATCCTCGCCGTTGGCCGTCTTATCTTGGCCGCCCGCCGTTGTAACGTAGAGATCGTGATAGTCCTCGCCACCAAATATGGCACTGGACACCTGCCTTGTAGGGAAGGGGATACGCCGGTCCTCCTTGCCGTCTGGGCTATAGCGGATGATACATGCGCCGCCCCACTGCGCCGACCAGACATACCCCTCTGCGTCCACCGTCATTCCGTCCGGCCCTAAGCCTTCCTCCGCAGTGGAGTCCACGAATACCTGCCTGTTCGATATGGAGCCGGTCTCCTCGTCATAGTCTAGGCGGTAGATCTTCTTGTCCATAGTGTCCGTGAAGTACATCTGCTTGCGGTCGGAGGTGAGCCCCATTCCGTTGGAACAACCAAGGTTACGGAGTACTGGCGTGACGCTTGTGTCGGTGTCAAGTAGATAGAGGGTTCCCCGGCGTTCGCTCACACGCTCCGTATCCATGGGCATTGTTCCACAGAAGACACGTCCGCGGGTATCGGCGAAGACATCGTTGAATCGGTTCTCTTCCTCTCCAGGCAACCCGTCGATGATATACCTCAGGTCGCTGTCGCGCCACATAGCGATCGCTCCCTTCTCCATGAACAACAGCAGGCTGCCGTCTGCCTGGATCGTGAAACCACCGACGACTGGGCCGTCGTAGAACTTTTCGTGATGCCCGGTCGCAGGATCGTATCTGAACATCCTGCCCTGGGGGATGTCGCTCCAGTACAAGCACTTCTCCAGAGGGTGCCAAAGAGGGCCCTCACCGACCTCGCAGCCGTAGTTCACTACCATTTCTGGTTCCATGGTATATACCTCCCTCTGGTGTGGTATAGCGCACCCTGAAATGCAGGCTGGTCAGGGGCGTGAACGCGAGTGTAGCAGCGGTGCAACGGCCGGTCAACGCGCTGGCTTGATGGTGGGTATAAGCTGATGTCACGCTGACATATTTGCCGCGCAAAATGATGACTTCTGGCCGGATAAATTACGTCTTTTAGACTTGCGACGGCGCACGTGTGCAACTTAAGATAGATTCCATGACCCTGTTCCAAGAAAACGCCTCTAGCGCGCCAGCCCGCACAGCCCCTGGTGTTTTGCCAAGGACCATCAGGCCGATGCTAGCACGTTTGGCTAAGGTGCCCTTTGACTCTCCCGATCACGTTTTCGAACTGAAATGGGACGGCATCCGCGCCCTTCTGTTCGTTGAGGACGGTCGTGTCAGAATCCAGGGACGTGACCTCCAGGATCTGACCAACCTTTTCCCTGATCTGGCCAACGCTGCCAATTTCGTACGGGCTGACAACACGGTCTTTGACGGGGAACTGGTCTGCTTTGATGACGATGGGCACCCCAGCTTCGAGCAGCTTCAGCGGCGGATACGGCGCAAGACCAGTGGGCGTGTAGTCCGCACCCCTGCCGTCCACTTCGTGGCCTTTGATGTGCTCTACATCCGCGGCAAGTCGGTGATGGACGAGCCACTCATTTTCCGCAAGCTTCTGTTGGAAAACATCCTGGAGCCTGGCAACACAATCCAGCCGTCAGACTTCATCGAGGGCGATGGTATAGCGCTCTATGATGCAACCGGCAAACACGGCCTGGAAGGGATCTTGGCGAAGGAGAAGTCTAGCACCTACTACCCAGGTAAACGGAGCCCCAATTGGCACAAGATCAAGCGGGTACGAGAATGCGATTTCGTCGTCGTTGGCTACGATTTTGGAGGTAAGCGCCGGGAGTTGTTCTGCTCCCTGATCCTCGGACTCTACGATGGGAACCAGCGCTTGTCTTATGTGGGCAGGGTCGAGGCGGGCTTTAGCCCGGCTGAGACCAAGAGAATCTATGGTGAGTTGGAGACTTTGGTTACCCCCGAGTGTCCTTTCGAAATCACTCCTCATATCCCCAGGTTTATCTACTGGTGCCGTCCTGAGCTGGTGTGTCGAGTTAGCTACGGCGAGTTTTCCTACGATGGCCAACTCCGGTTCCCAGTGTACATGCACCGTAGGCACGATGCTCCCCCGGCTGATTGCAAGCTCGAAGATGCCCCTGGTTGGCCGAGCATCCTGCCTGTAGGTTGATTTGCTTTCCGTCTAACCAAGACCTTCATCGACAATCCACCTGGATCTTTGACCCTGAAGGCCTCAAAGACGAGTATAGGATTACCATGAATCGGGTCATCGAGGTCATGTTAGGCTCATCAGAGCCCAAGGGGACCATTCTATTATGCTGAGTGGGCTGGGCGACGAACCATCTGAGGAGGGGTCACGTACCTTCGGTCGAGACTATGCCCCGCGCATCCATTTCTGGGACAATTGTGGGTAGTCGGCGCTCATTTCTTGCAGGGCCTCGTCCCCGAGATATTTGAAGGTGCCAGTTGCCTCCGCGGCTAGTTCACCGTCGGGTAGCAGCACTCGGCCGGTGGTCTCGACGAACCCTCTCATCTCTCGGACCCGCTCGGCGACAGCAAGGATTTCTTGGCCGACCATCACAGGCTTGTGGAAGCGCAGTATCATGCGGGCTGTCATCGCCCACCGGCCCTCCAACAACGGCACCCGGCTCATCACTTCATCCAGCAGCGCGCTGATCACACCACCGTGAACGTAGCCGGGAAACCCCAGGTGCTCTTCCCGACCACGAAACGTGGTGATAACGGTATCATCGGCCCGTTGGAACTTCAGGTGTAGCCCCGCGGAATTGCGAGGTCCGCACGCAAAGCACAGCCCGTAATCCGTATCGTCGTTCAGAGGGAGGTGCGGCTTATCCATGTCGGGATCATGCTCCAAGAGTATTTCTCACGGGAGGGCGTGGGTGGCCACTTCTTGCCTACTCGGACGCAAATATCTCCTTGAGCGCCCTCATGTAATCGCCAAGCTGGTAAGAATCAGTGCGGCGATGGTAATTTTCCACCCAGACCTCGCCCAGAGGCCGATTGACGGTCACCTAATGGTCAATGTCGCTCATGATTCTGTGCCATCGCCTGGAGCCAGTCCA
>CAYLLU010000025.1:0-27285 GCA_964384845.1 uncultured Dehalococcoidia bacterium | reverse complement strand
CAGCTCTCCACCCCGTCGTGCACGTAACACATTGGAGATTTTGATTGGTGCGTTAGTTTCGCAGTCACGAGACAGTGCAAAGGTTCATTTGCCTCTGCCAAGGACCTAGACCCCAACCACAGCCATTTTATTTGTCATATTGGGGTGTGGCTTTGTGTAGAGGAGTCAAGGTGCGATGTACTTAGGATTTTGTTCCTCAACTGGGCGATTGAGGTTCTAAGTGGATGTGCCAGACTATAGCGGTTAATGAGGGACGGAATTCTTGGGGCTGTCACGAAAATATGGTCACGACGTACGAATGCCAAGAAAGGAGCATTTGTAAGTTTTAACGACAAAATACTTAAGAATTTCGTGTTTGGAAAGTTCCAAAAGACTGAAGCTCCCTTGTAAGTAGGTGCTTGATCGTCAAATAACACATCAATAGGTAAGTTATGGAGGCAACAGACTAGGGAGAAAATCGTCGGGTCTGACGCCGTAATCGTAATCATTGAGGATGTGACCCAAAGGGCATTAGGCGTATTGAGAGAGGTTGAAATCGCACGTCAGGCAAGTGTCATTGTATACCAGGGGGGTAGGGTCGGCGGTGCTGCCATATAAAGGTGAGTCGATATGGAAGGCTTCCTTGGGAAGTCGATTAGTTTTACCGGCACCCTGGAAGGCGGCCTTATGAAGGGTAGTATCGGGTTTGGCCCGCGCGGTAGTGGCATCTTCATGGTGTCGCGGGCGGGTCGTGGCAGCCCTGCTGGTTAGAGTGTTCTCGAAGGCTAGGTAAGAGTTGGGTACCCGCTCTAGTTATGGAGTTGCACCTTTATAGACCCGACCGTCTTGTCGTAGGCGGTATTGAAGCCGCACTGTATCTCCGACAGTGGGAACTCGTGGGTGACCATCTGGCGGAGTTTTATCTGGTCAGATGACATCAACCCAATGGCCAGTTCGAAGTCGTGCCGACCGTCCATGACGCTATAGCACGACGAAAATATGAAGGACTGCTCGTTCAGCAGAGGTTGGAGCCAGTCAAGGGTTATGGGGGAGTGAAAACCTCCGAGGATCACTATTCTGCCCTGTGTCCGAGTCACATCTATTGCCTGTTTTAGTGTGGACGCCGTTCTTCCACCCACAGTCTCCAGCGTCAGGTCTGCCCCACGGCCCTCAGTCGTTTCTAGGAGCGCTTCGCGTAGAGTGTCACCCTCCGGTGTCACTGTGATGTCAGCGCCCAGTGCGTGGGCCATATCTGCTTGTTGGGGGTATCGAGCTGTGATAAGGATGCGGCCCGCGCCCATCGCTCTGGCGGCCGCGACAGCGGTCAGGCCGATGTTCCCCGCCCCTAGAATGGCCACCGTTTCGCCAGGCCTGAGGCCGCCGCGTTTCATGCCGTGTACTGAGACCGCAAGTGGTTCTACCAGGGCTCCCTCGTACCAAGACATGTTCTCCTGTATAGGAAAACATCCATCAGCCCTTCGCGTCATGTACTCTGCGAAACCTCCTCCACGCTCGGGAGTTCTGTCCTTACAGGAACGGTATTGGCCTGTCCTACAGTACCAGCACTTCTGACATGCGCGCCCTAGGCCAATTGTGTCGATGGCGACACGCTGGCCAACAATAGCCCGGTCGACACCATTGCCAACCTCCACGATCTGACCGGCTACCTCGTGACCGGAGGGGAGCGTATCGGCGTCCGTACGTCCGGCGTTCATGAGTAAGTCGGAGCCGCAAATGCCGACTGCTCGAACACTGATCAATGCCTCACCGGGCTCGGCCACCGGCGCCTCGACACGTGCGATTTTCATTACCCCTGCACCGTCGTATAGTGCAGCCATCATAGTGCCCATAATCGGTCTCCTTTTGTTGGGCGCTGTGAGAAAGTCGTGCCGCCCGGCCACGCCAGCCTATACTCAGGCCAACTCCAAGGTCAAGACGGTGTGATCTTGAACCTGCCCTGCGAACGGGGTATCGTAGGGCGGATATGGCGATAGAAAGGTACCCATGACCGAATCGTTGAAATTTGGAGTTGTCGATCAATCCCCAATGCGAGAGGGAGGTACCGCATCGAACGCTCTCCGTGAATCAGTGAAGTTAGCCCAACTCACAGAGATGGCTGGCTATGCTAGATACTGGGTAGCCGAGCATCACAATGCGTCGTCGTGGTCCGGCACGAGCCCTGAGTTGCTGATTGGGCAGATTGCAGCTAGGACGTCCAATATCAGGGTTGGCAGTGGCGGTGTGATGCTGCCACATTATTCCGCACTGAAGGTAGCTGAGCAGTTCCGGGTACTCGATGCCTTTTACCCTGGACGAATCGATCTCGGTATAGGTCGCGCTCCAGGAAGTGACCCTGTCACTGCCGCGGCCCTGGTGCATCCTCGTCCACCCGCTAATATTGATACCTATGCCTCACAAGTCGTAGACATGCTCGGTTTCTTGGAGGGACATTTCAAGGAAGACCACCCATTTGCAGGTATCAGAGCCTTCGCTGGGCCGGTTCCAGAGACGGGGCCCGAAGTATGGATATTGGGTTCCAGCGATTATAGCGCCCGTCTCGCCGCTGTCCTGGGACTGCCTTTCGCATTTGCGGATTTCTTTGGAAACGTGCCCCATGGGCCCATCGTCGCGGACTTATATCGCAGGGAGTTCAGACCATCCTCCTTCTTGAACGAGTCGAGGGTTAGCGTCGTCGTTCAAGTCATCTGTGCGCCGACTGAGGAGGAGGCGGTGTTCTTAGGCAGTAGCCGTAATATCAACAAGCTTAGGTCGCAAGTCATAGGGCGTGTCGGTGATACAGCCGACCAAACGAGCCGAAGGGGCCTGATTCCCCCGGATGTCGCGGTGGCTCAACCCTTGACCGCCGATCAGCGCCGGTATCTAGAGTCGCTGAACGAGGGATATGTCGATGGCGACCCGATCCAGGTACGAGACAGGCTGCTGGAATTAGCAGACCAATACGGTGCCGATGAGGTCGGAATCGTCTCCAACTGCTACTCATTTGAGGACCGAGTAAGGTCGTATGAATTGGTCGCTCAGGCGCTGCAGATTGCGTCGCCATCGGGTCTCGCAGGGAAAATCTGATCGTCGTTTTTTTGAGTGTAAGATGATCTTGAACGACTGGTCGTGAATGCGGGCAAGTGAAGAGTGAGTATCGGCATGAACATCGTCGTTGTAGATGAATTCCGGAGATCTCTGAAAAGTGACGGGATATCATGCCCAGAGGTCTCTTTTCTCCGGTGAGTAGGGTAGGCGACGTGGGATTCGAGTGTCTCTCAGGTATCTTCGCTGAAAGGTGACGGTCCTCAAGAAGCTGGAACTGCCCCGAGGACTGGTTTGTCGTGGAGTTCGGACACGAGCTTAGTCGGACATTAGGTATCATATTTCGCCCCGATTATTACAGGTCTGACTGGTCGATCTTGACCTAAGCGTCAGCTATTCATGGGGTATTGCCGTCGCCTCGACGATGGCAATACTTGGTAGTTAAAAAGAGGGAATCTAGATATGAGTGAATCATGGTTCTATACCGTTTGGATGATCGGAATCTACCTATTGGGATCCGTATCGTTTGGAGACCTAGTTGGCCGCTTGTCCGGGGTAGATATACGAAGTGTGGGGTCCGGCAACCCTGGCACGGCCAATATCTACCGGGAGATAGGCCTCAAATCCGCCGCCTCTGTATTCCTGTTTGACCTGGCAAAAGGGGCCGCGGCGACAGTGCCTATATATCTTTTTGACCTTTCTGTTCAAGTAGCGCTGCTTGCGGCGGGCGCCGTTTTACTGGGCCACTTCTTCCCAATTTTCTGGCGGTTCAAGGGTGGTACTGGAATGATGGTGGGTATAGGAGCCACAATAGGCTTCTTACCCGTGGGCGCTGTGCTCGCCATGCCATTTGCCGTGGCGTTTGCGGTGCGCACAAAGGATATGGCGCGGTCTGGTGTCGTATTTTTCGCGATAACTATCGTAGGGGGTGGTCTATATTATCAGGCACCCTTCGAGGCCCTCGCTGTCTTGTTAATCATCTTGGTGGTAGGGATCAAGTCATGGACACAATACGATCATTGGCGACAGTCTACCTAGTGTTCTTGCAGAACTTAAGCTATGTCTAATCCATAGTGTTCGACGGCGCTTTCGGTACAAGTAGTCGCCTTCTGGTACGGAGGGCTATCAAAGTGTAGTGTGTAATTACACGTCTTTCCATGCTGGAAGGATGTTCTCTACATGAAACCCCAGTTACGGATATGCAGCCGGATAGGAACCATCGATATCGCTGATTCCACAACTATCCGCACGGTTCCGGATAGCAATGACTTAATGTAATCTACGGGCACCAGCGGTGATCTTTGGGGTAGATCAGCACCGACAAGCCGCCGTCGGCGAACTGTCCTACTTCATCTGTGTTTGACTGGATCACGCTCGACGTGCCCTTGGAGACGGTGAATCCGTACACTTGTCCCTGTGCGCTGTGTCGCTACTGCATTGGTGAGAAGGACGCGGGCAGCATAATTTTGCTACGTTGTCGAAGGATGGGTGCGGAGTTCAATGGTGGCCATACGCCCGTCTCTCTCGTTTTGGCGCGAATTCTCATGCGCTCTTCAAAACTCGAATAGGCCCACATATGTACAAAGTTGTCGAGACCACCCGTCTCTTTATACCAGCAACCTGCCATGGGTGAGAACTCTTGTCGGGCTGAGATATGATTGCTCCATGAATTGATCACCTCGGGGATATGTTCGACCGAGTAGGTGTACATTCGCATCTCGTAGATCGGTCCGATATTACGCTCGCCGATGTCGGACGCAAAAGGTGCCGGGGTATAAATCTCCGAGATCATTGTCTCTATCAACTCACTTGTATCTGGGGGCCACATTCCGGAAGCATCGGCCTCGGCCCTGATTCGGGCCCGGTGTTCCAAACTTTCGTAAGGCCAGATTGCGACGACCTG
Organism: uncultured Dehalococcoidia bacterium; assembly: GCA_964384845.1. Classification (GTDB taxonomy): domain Bacteria; phylum Chloroflexota; class Dehalococcoidia; order Lucifugimonadales; family CAJWER01; genus CAJWER01. Next base: position 22,361 of record CAYLLU010000025.1, on the reverse strand, counting down.
GTTTGGGTCGCCGACTTCGGTCGCCCAGTGGCCTCCCAAGGGTGATAATTTTGCGCGGTCTAGCAGTTTTTCGCCGAAGCGTTTTTGGTACTCGGACACCATCTTGTGTTTGAGATTATATGTCCGTATCTCATGGATCATGTTTTACTCCTTGCACTGTTATCGACTGGGCCGTTGATTACTTATCTAATTATTAAGGAAAGGGTGCGATATAGCCCGGCTAATTGTAATCTGTATGTCGGCCATGTTATTCCAGTCACCAAAGGGCTGCAACTTGGATAGTCCATGTCTGGTATAGATGGACACTCACCGGTATGCCTAATGCTCCGAACTGGCCACTTGCATGCCCCCGAGTGCCTTGCGTCGTTTGTTGTCCTCCGCCTACGGTATCTCTGTGACCCGTTTGCCTGTTTTTGATTTTACCAGGGAACATCCTATGGTGGCCTCGACTGTCACCAAGGGATAGGAGGCTTGAATTGAGTGCCACCTTGAAACGATCGATACCATGGTTTTGGGGGGGGAACTACTACAGGATATTGCCGCGAACAGACCACCCTCAGCCGCCCGATACGAAGTTTCGAAAGAGCGTTGTGTCCTTATATGTCGACGATTGTAAGGACCAGGGAGGACTAGATGAGAAGGTGATGGTAGGGGCAGCCTTTGCGGTGGTCGTCGAACAACGAGACCAGATCTTTAATTATCTCGTCTCCACTCGCGAAGTGATTCGGCGCAGTATAAGGTTTGACCGAATCTACGTCCGCTACCTTCTATCCGACGGTGGTTATGTCGATGTCCCTACCGTTCCTTACGACGACTGGTATCCTCATCCAGATCCAAGGAGTGACATCGCGGTTCATCCACTGGAGGAGACCCCAACAGGTGTCGAATTGGGGCCGATACCATTGTCGATGCTTTTGTCTGACCAAGAGGTCAAATTGTTGGGTGTTGGACCGGGAGACAGGCTATTATCCGTTGGCCAGTTCCAGCCGCATCCAGAGCACTTGGGACCACGCCCAGTGATCAGCCATGGAAATGTCTATCTAATGCCTCAACTTGTAGCAACACGTTTGCTGGGCCCCGATTCGGCACCGATGGAGGTAGAGGGATATCTGGCTGAGTGGCGTGCGTGGGGTGGAGGCGCTGGGTCGCCTGTATTCCGACGTTCGTCTCGGGGAGATACAACTTTCCTCGGAATAGTACACAGCCACATTCACGTAGAGGATCCGCAGGCTATGGGAGAAGCGTTATTGAATGGATATCCGGGCGAGGAGTTCAGCATCGCTGTGGTGGTGCCGGCGCAGAAGGTCCGGGAGGTCTTGGAGGTGGGTCCACTCGCCGAAGCTAGAGAGCAAGCTGCGGAATTCCACCTGATGGAGAAAATCAAATTTGAGCGAGACGAGGCCATTGATGCGCTGACCATGGTGTAAGAGAAGGAACTGGATTTGGGGCTTTACGACTGGTTAAATCCTTCACCTCGCCCATCAACCCACAGAAGGCGGGTTCCATTTTTAACTGGTGTCGAATGAGGTTGTGATGGGAGTCGTACTCTTATTGGCTAGCCATTATTGCACCCGAACGGGACTCCCCACGGGAAGTCCCGTTCGGTGTCAGGTCCACCTTCTAATCGAGCTAATCGAGACGTTACCGATGTTCTCCGCTAATCCTTGTCCATTAGTCACCTTCAGTGGCATCAGAGGATCACTACTAAACCCTCTTCAACAAGTGTTTTGACACTGCTGATATACTGGGCGCTTAGTACCAGGTAGGATACGTCTTGTGCCCAGCAGTCATTTTGGGAGTGTCCAATGAGCGGAGTAGCTGAGATACTCGAGACGATGCGCGAGCGGCGTGCAAGGACCCATGAACAGGTCTTGTCGGTTCCTGAGGAGCAGATGCTGGCTCCGGCTAAATATGGCGACATGGACGTGAATGTCCGCTTCATGTTTTACCGCCTCATCACCCACCAGATTGAGCATACGATTCATCTGTCAAAAACGCTGAACGCACTGGGTATAACCCAAGGTGAGGCGGGTCTGATTTTCAAGAACCTGCAGGCGGCCAGCGGTGAGTTAGAGGGGATGATGGTGGGGATCACGGACGACGATCTTGACCGATCACCGGGTAAGGGTGAATGGACACTCCGAGAGGTACTAGAGCACATCCTCAGTGTGGAGGAATCGTACTCTCGTCGAATCGAAGAAGCGCTGGGCTAGGAAATTTAACTTGAACCTCTGGAGGAATATATAGTGATATCAGGCGGGCGACCCTTCATAGTCGGAGCGATTTTCTCGGCGGATCACGGTCATATTCGAGGTCATCTAAGTACACTTAACGAGCTTGACGAGGTTACTGAGATCCATCTGTGTGCGATAGAAGGAGGAGAACTGGAGGAGATTTCTGAGCTTTCCCCGAAAGTGCGCTCCGGGACTCGTGACTTGGACGCTTTCCTTGCTAGGGACGATATCGAGTTCGTGGTAGTGACCGCACGCAACGACATCAGCGCTGGTGTTTTACAGAAGTGCGTGGATGCAGGCAAACATTTCATTTCCGAGAAGCCGGGCGCCATGAACGCGCCAGAGTTGCGGGCCGTGGCCGAATCGGCCAAGGCCAATAACATCACAACTGGGGTCGTGTTCCAGAACCGGTGGACCCCGTCGAACAAAGAGGTTAAGCAGGCACGTATCGATGGAGCCTTTGGCAGGGTGATGACCGTTGAGACCCGGTTGATGGCTTCCCAGGTGCGATATCGGAGACCCGATAGTTGGATGTTCAAAAAGGCTACTGGTGGGACGGGTATCCTCGCTTGGCTGGGCTGCCACCACATAGATATGGCGTGCTACTTGCTGGACGATAAGATAGTCGAAGTGTCGGCCATGCTTGGAACCCAGAGTCCTGAGTCTATCGAGGTGGAGGACACCGCCTTCCTAGCGGTTCGTTTCGCGGGAGGCGCTATGGGCACGCTCCACTCGGGTTACCACATGGCGGGGCCAATGCCAAAAAGGATGGGCGGCTCCAACGATTCTTTCGTGGCTGTGCGGGGTACTAGGGGCTACGCGCGTGTCGATGCCACTCGTGGCGATGCCTACGGACTGTACAGCGATGTGCCGGGCTGGGCGTCCGGGGGTTATAGTGAGAAGGTGTTCAGCCTGCCGGATTCGCCGGCATATGGTGGCGCGGCGGGCGAGGATTTCATGTTGGAGCATATGGAGGCTTCTCGGTCCGGTGGGAAGGCACCTACCTCCATCGACGATGCGGTGCACGTCTTAGAGGTGATCGACGCAGCGGTTGAGTCATCGACTACGGGCCGGTTGGTGAAGATCGGGGGCTAGAGTTGGGCCGGCTTGCCTCGACCCAAAAAGAGAATAAGGGTTATTGCGAGCTACTCTCCCTTGCACCTGGCAAAGGGGCGGTGGCTCGTTGCACACCTCCTCACATCTGGAGCGAGGGCCATATATGCTCAAATGTGGTGCTCGGCGCGCTCCTCTCCCAAAACTGCGGCAACGTCAAGGCGGATATACCACCACCACGGAATTAGATTACTCAAAGCGCCTAGGGCCTTAGCGCGCCGAGCATGATATCCAGTTGTCGTGACCGTGCTCCGGAGGCGAACTACCCTCTGCCCCGATGAGCACCATTTGGGACATCTCCTTAACCGCCGGTATGTTCGAGGGTCGGGTCTAGGGTCACGGCGCCTTCGATAGTATCTGATAATAATCGACTTCCGGAATTATCGTCTGCCCTGATCCTCCCCTTGAGGCCCATCAGGTTGACCTCAATGATCCCGGTGGAGCCGGGTCGAGCGCAGGATGCTTGTCCTTGTTGCCATCATAGACGATCCAATAGTCCTCGATCCTTGTTCGTGGACGACTAGTACCTATTTAGGCCAGGACTCCGTGAAGAAGCCAATCAGATCGGCGATGTGGGTGCCGTTGCGTAAGAGTATCGATCTGTGTCCCCCATGGGTGCTGTCCTCTTGCTCAAGCCGGATATCTTTCTGCCAGCAGAGAGGATATCATATGCCGGTTTCAGTAAAACGGCTTCGAACCTGTCTTTAAAGACACCCCCAGACCTATGTGGGACTATCTCTCCTACAGCACTAAGAGACCACAACACTAATATGGATTCGGATATCGATAATTCATGCGACTCCGCCCACCCCGGACCTGGGCATACAGCGGCATGGCGTCATGCACTAGGCTCCCTGTCTAACGTTGATTTTGCGTTGTTGTGGATGGGGACGAACTTCGCGGTTATCGCCGGACAGATGAACCAGGTCGCCCGTGGGTTCCTGGTGTACCAACTTACAGGGTCGCCCCAGATCTTGAGTGCCGTCGTGGTGGCGGAAGTGGCTCCGCTGCTGGCGTTGTCCCTCCTTGGCGGAGCCATCGCGGATCGGCTCGATCGCAAGGCACTGGTGATCCTTGGGCAGATCGTTCTTGGTCTCAACGGTGTATTCATCGCCGTGGCCATAGTCACCGACATCATCATGTGGTGGCATTTGCTGGCCACTGCTGTGCTCCAGGGGATCGCCTGGGCACTCACTATTCCCGCACGCCATGCGCTGATACCACAGATCGTGGGCCAGGGGATGATCGGCAACGCAGTGGCCCTGGCGGGCGCCGGCATGAGCGGTTCGATACTCATCGGTCCGGTTGTGGGCGGATCGCTGTATGGTTGGTTTGGAGCTGGGGGCGTCTATTACGTGATAGTGGGCATGAGCATTGTAGCGGTGACTCTCACTGCACTGGTTCGACAACCTGTAGGAAAAATGCTGCCTGTCATCTCTCCTATGCTTTCGGAGATCGTCTCCGGACTAGTGTATATCTGGCACGACCGGTTCGTACTAGTGATTCTTCTCGTAGCGCTGGTTGTGTCGATTCTAACGACCCCACTACGGGCGCTATTGCCGGTCCTTGTGGTGGACGTACTAGGCCGTGATGCGCAGTCTCTCGGACTGCTAGTGAGTGCGGCGGGAGCCGGCGCATTAGCGGGGTCGCTAACCATCGCGTCCTTCGGGCGCAAGGGACGTGGCCTCATGTTCCTGATGGGAGGAGTCGTGTCTGGAGTGGCGCTTTTGGTGGTGGCGACGCTCACTTCGTATGCGATGGCCGTGGCGGTGCTGGCACTATTTGGTCTAGGAGAGGCAAATCAGAGGGTCTTGACGCAGGCTCTGATCATGGAACGTGCAGAGGACCGATTTCGAGGACGGCTCATGTCTGTAAACGAGATGCGGCTGGGGGTATCGTTTCTGGGGGTGCTCCCAGCAGGAATGGCTGCCGACCGGCTGGGTATCGAGGGCACGATGGCCTTGCTTGGGCTCGCGACGGTCGCGGCATCAGTGTTGTCACTGGTCACCCAAGGCTGGCTGAGGAAGTTGCAGTAGAGCTTGGTTGCGTTAGACGCCTTCTCGAAAAAAAGAAAAACAAAGACTATGTGAGGCACATTTTACCCATCTATCAAAAGGGCACAGCCTCTTTGCACACCCTGGAGAAAAGTGTGTGCCAACCTACCTAAATGTCCTCCATACTTAATGGCAGCGATCCACCCTAGGCCTAGCGGTGTGTCTTTGTTAACACAATTCCCTGGGGGGAACGTTGTCTAGAGATCGGGCAAAGAGGCACGGGCCTCCTGTGCTTCCCATAGTGATAAACTCGCTAGGGGGCCCATTCCCAGAGGTCGGTGCTAAGGTATTTGAGGCCTGAGTCGCAGATCAGGACTGCGACTGCCATTCCCTTACATGGGCCATCGATGAGCTGGAGTGCTGCTGCGACGTTGGCTCCTGAAGAGAAGCCGGCAAATATACCTTCCTGGCGGGCGAGACGGCGAGCGGCGTAGATGGCGTCCTCATCGTTCACCTGCAAGTATCCGTCGACTAGGTGAGGCTCGATCATATCCAATTTAGCCAGCGAATAGCCGCCCCCTTGGATGCGGTGGTTCGGGTCCGTGACAGCGTGCCCTGCCAGCACCGCCGCAGCGATCGGCTCCACGATGTAGCATTGTATGTCCGGGTTGTGCTCCTTGAAAGCTGCGGCGCAGCCGGCGAAGCTGCCGCCGGTTCCAACGAAGTCGCAAAACGCGCCCACCTCGCCATTTGATTGGGCCAGGATCTCCGGTCCTGTATTCTCGTAATGGGCCCGAAAGTTGCCTTTCAGTAGGAACTGGTCGGCCCTGAATGCGCTCCGCTCCTCGACAAGGCGTTTAGTCTCGAATTCAATTAGTTCCAAATCTGCCCTGGAAACCTGGCCCGGGGTCGCGCCTTCCGCTTGGTCCACTAGTACGACCTCTGCACCCAACGCACGCATCATTCGGGCTCGCTCAATCGAGTTGCCCTTTGACATGACGGCGACGAATGGGTACCCCTTGACGCCGCACACGATGGACAGGCCGGTGCCTGTGTTGCCGCTAGTCAACTCGACGACGGTCTGGCCGGGAGACAGAGTTCCGTCGGCCTCCGCCTCCTCAATAATCTGGCGGGCGATGCGGTCCTTTTTCGAGAAGCCAGGGTTAAGGTGGTCCAGCTTCGCGAAGATGCGGCCGTCGACGTTCCGCGTGATGCGGGATAGCTCCACTAGGGGAGTGCCTCCAATGGCCTCCACTGCGGATGGTAATAGAGCGCTTCGTTTGTTCATCGATCGTACCTCTGTTGATAATAAGAGCCTATTTGATTGGCCCATCGTCGGGACTCAATCCATGTGACGGTGAACGGATGCGAAATATCTGGGGTGGGTACCACATCTCCGGATACTTCGTCGGAGGTCTTCTCAGCCTGACAGGGAGTTGCAACTCAACACAATTCAATTTGATGGCAAACTCAGTTTATATTTTCAACAACCCTATAGGGATTAGCACACAAATCGTAATTAAGGTCGAGCATACCATGCATCTTGCCGGGTTCAAACAACGTTGCTACACTCAGCCCTTGTCGTAGACCAACGTGCCTGTTTCAATGTGCGAAGTGGCCTGAAAGGATTTTGCCTACATTTTTCGACGGCAACCCACTGAAGCATAATTAGGGTATTCTCAAGCTGTTTCCTGAATGGGCTTTTATACTATTGAACGGAGCTATCGACACGGCGTGAGGTATTAATGTATATCGGTCTTGGAACCATACTGACGTCGTACTCCATTGATATAGTGGATCTTGCTCCGAGAGCGGAGGATATGGGATTCGACTCGATATGGACGGGAGAGCAGCCTGCACTGCCGGTGGAGACTGAAATAGACATCCCCCGGCTGTGGGGCGATATCCCTGACCCGTTGATCCAGCTTGCTAGGGCCTCCGCAGTGACCAAGACGCTGTCGCTTGGGACGGCAGTGTGTGTGGTTACGGAGCGCCATCCGGTTACCTTTGCCAAGGAGGTGGCATCACTCGATATGTACAGTGGCGGCAGGGTGCTGCTAGGCATTGGCACGGGCTCTGTTAAGGAGGAGGCGGCAATGTTAGGCTCCGATTTCCCACATCGCTGGACCCAGGCCCGAGAGGCCGTCGGTGCACTCAAGGAACTTTGGACCAAAGAGGTGAGTGAATGGGATGGCGAATACTACAGTTTTCCGCCCTTGTACTGCTTCCCTAAGCCAGCCCAAACGCCACATCCACCGCTCTTGTTAGGCAGTCATGTGCCGAGGGTGTTTAATCGCATCGTGGAATATGGTGATGGCTGGATACCTATTGGTAGGCCTCCTGAGGAGGTAAGCAATGCGCGGATCAAGTTAAATACTCTTGCGGAGGCGGCCGGGCGAGATCCCGCGTCCATCACGATTACAGTCACGAACGTTCCGGTAAACCGAGAAGTAATAGCGGCCTATGAGAAGGCAGGGGCGGACCGTGTCGTCCTGAGCCTGGAAACCGCGGACAAAGCGACGAGCTTCAGACACCTGGAGAGAATCGCAAAGGAAGTGGGTGTTGGGTATTAGGTATTGGATTGTGGAATCGTCCCCGGCACTGGAATCCAGTTCTTGCCTGAAGTCCACATTTCTGAATGGAGGGTAGTTACATGAGAGTTAATAGACTTAGGGAGAAGCTCAACAGCGGCGAGCCGACCGTGAGCACTCATATCCTCTCGGTTTGGCCATCGGTTGTAGAGGCGATAGGCCACACGGGCCAGTACGACTATGTGGAGTTCGTGGCTGAATACGGGTCTTTCGATTTGCACGACCTCGATAATCTATGCAGGGCCGCAGAGCTACATGGGATGGGTACCATGATCAAGGTCGACCAGAATCACCAGAGTTTTCTCGCTCAGCGGGGTATTGGCGCCGGTTTCAGCAGTGTACTGTTCACTGATGCCAGATCCGCGGATGACGTTCGCGCATGTGTCTCGGAGGCACGGCCCGACACACCTGATCACGGCGGCATGTATGGCACAGCCACAAGGCGCAATAGCTACATGGGCTACGGCGGCTCCCAGGATTATGTGGACTCTGTGGCGGACACCGTTATTGCCGTTATGATCGAAAAGAAGGGGGCCATAGAGGAACTGGATGAAATCCTTGCCATCCCCGAACTGGATATGGTGCAGTGGGGTGGAAGTGACTACTCTATGAGCATCGGGCAGGCTGGTCAAAGGTACACGCCTGAGATCGATGCGGTCAAGAACAAGGTCTTCGAGATGGCTCTGGAGAAAGGCGTGCACCCGAGGGCCGAGATTCGTACGGTTGACGAAGCGCAAGGGTATTTAGACATGGGGGTACGCCACTTCTCGATTGGCACTGACTTGGCGATTCTGCATGACTGGTGGAAAGAGAACGGTACTGCACTTCAGAAGATAATCTCAGATGGCCCTCGATGATTTTCTGTTTTACCTTAATCCATTCCCTCAGTGGATAGGCAGGGTGAGATCCTTAAGATCTGGCATCGTGCGAGGCTGCTGAGCAATCGCTTGACCGATTGTAAGATAACCCCCATTGCACACGAGATTGGGGATCGGGGTTTCTCGGGCCTGTCCTTCTTCTGAATTCCATCGGATTGTGACAAGTCCCAATGGAGATTAAATGCAGTGGGTTAGATAAAGGCTCATCATCCACCTACTCCGCAATATCTAGTACGCCTTCTGGAAGTGTTCGCCAATCAACAGCATACTCTCGCGTTGCGCGCGAATCCTGTGTGTTAAGGCAACGGTGGAGTATCCATACGGGTTCACAGTGCGGCGTAATAACCCTGTTGTCCGTCGATGCCTGGCAAATTCGAGGCATCTGGACCTACATCTACTTACAACTCAAAATCCTAAATGGGTATTCAAGGTCTGAGATTGGTAGGCTCTTAGGGCTCCTGTACTTCATAGGTCGAAATCTTGAACTTGAGTGGCGATGTCGTGTAGCTTCCACTTAACACGAAATTCCAATGGTGAGTAGTATCGGCTTAGGAGAAGAAATTAATGGTCCAAGTAATGACCATCTGTGAAGTGATGCTGCGTCCAGGAGTGAGTGCATTGGATTTCGAGCAATTCGTCCGGGGTGAATTTTGCTCTAGTCCCGAATTTCCAGGGGCAGAAAGCTTCATCCTCAAGGGGGATCGCGGTGATCGCACGGGGAGCTATCTACATCTCAGATTGTGGGAGGAAATAGCTACGCGCAACCGATATTTTCCCGGTGACGGCACTCTGCCTTTGGCCGAGCAGGATGCTGCCAGGCGCCGGGAGTATACGCAGTGGTTACAGAAATTGTTTTCGTTAGTGCAAATGGGCATCGATACCTCCTACGTACTCTTGGGGAAGGAGATGCGAACGATGACAGAGGAGGTCCTGATCGAGGGAGTCCTACTCAGGCCTGGTGTAAGCGAGGCAGACTTTGAGAGATTTGCGATCGAGGAGTACTACTTGATGACCCGATTACCAGGAGAGGAGGGTTTTCTACTAAAAGGAGATCGTGGTGATCGCGAGGGCGGCTACCTGCTCCTTATTGCCTACGAAAATCTTGAGATTAGACAACGCCGTTCTTCAGGGAAGAAAGGCCAGACAGTACAACATGGCTGGGTATCTGAAGAGATGCGAAAATGGCTGGACTCCGACTCCGTACAGTTGACGGTTAAGAAGTGGAACTCGTTGGCACAGACAGGTCTCTATACCTCCTATGTGGTCCTGGTCAACTAGATGTGTGCCGGTAGTTAGTGCACGGAATAGTGTTGCTGAGGTTGAACGTTCGAGGGTAGTCGCCGTCTATCATCAGCATGTGGGAGCCTCCACAATATCGTCAGCATTTACGCTGTATCCATATTCGTATAACTTAAACTGAAGTTAAGACGGAATCCTCCTCAGTAGTAAGACGAATGGACCTCTCAGCCCAATAGATCGCTTTCTGTTGTCGATTGGCAGGATCTGGGCATGTATGGAGAGGCTAAAGACCCTGGTTACTCTGATATGGCATCTGCAATCTGTGAGGGATGCATAGATCTGTTGGACCTAAAAGCAAGTTGGCTCTACTATTCGGACTTCCATTTTGGAGATATGGGTTTGTGGCTGATCACCCAGCGCAATACGCTCCGGAGACGAGTGGTATTCGGCCTCCTTAACCGGAATCTCCTCCTCGCTATTGAAGGTTCTTACCCATATGAACTCTGTCTGGTCGATGTTTATCCAGGCGGCCACGATAGGGATATCGTATTTCTCATGGATCGGCTTAAGATGACCATGGAACAACTTGAGCCATGACTCCATCATCCCTCGGTTAATTGTATAGATGCGTAATTGCGATATCACAGTTATTTTTCTCCTTGATTAATGATTAATATGTGAATTTGTGCCGAAGTGGTCCGCTAAAATGTCTTGATCCAAGATGATTCGAAGGTTCTGTAGCTACATGGCCACGGTGATGGACGGCTATTCACGCTACACACTGATCTCCGCATCTTTCATCGAGATAATCCGAGGCTTAGAAGGTCCATATCTGCTTATATTGCAGAGTAATACAGATAATACACACTAGCATGATCAGCGACGCTATTAGGGTTGTAGAGGGTGCACCGACAAGATCTGCAGCCACGCCCACAAGTAGGCTGCCCAACCCTAAGAGCCCACTACCCATCTGATTCACTGCTGACACCCTTCCTCTCAGTGGGTCTGGGGAGATTACCTGGATGCTCGCGCTCCGGAAAGCAGCGAAGGTATCAAACCCGCCATTGGCGAGCACAAGAAACGGTAGAGTTACAATCAGGACGGATATGTGAGAGAAAGACAGGGCTGCTAGCACCATCAAAAGCAAGCAGCCTATCATGAACCGACCCTTGTACTTAATCTCACTTATGGACGCCAGAAAGAGGCTTCCCAAAGTGGCACCCAACCCGAGTGCAGATGTCATCAGGCCAAGGCCGGCTGGGCCGACATTGAAAACCTCCGAAGCATACACAGGCATTAGCCCATGCACTGCTGGCACCATTAACGTGTACGTTGCTGCGCCCAATAAGATAACTGGAAATAGGATCGGGTCTCCCTGGACATAACGTACTCCATCAAAGAAATCTTTCACTATTGACCTGGGCTGTGTCTGATCTGCAGTTGCCGTTTGGATATGTATGGTAATAACGATTACGGAGGCTGTTAGGTACATTAATGCTCCGGCAAGTAGGGTAGCCCCTGGCCCAATAAAGATGATTAGGAGACCGGCAGCAGCGGGAACCACCAATCGTGTACTACTGGACGTGAGCATACATATGGCAAATGCATTGAACAGGTGTTCTCTTCGTACGATCTGGGGAATTATAGCCTGTCTTGCCGGCCAAGAGACCGATTGCAAGAGTCCCATTACCAATACAAAGGCAAAAATGTTCCATGGCTTGGTATGTCCGGAGACAACGAGTGCCGAGAAACTAACGGTAAATGTACTTTGCAAAGCATAGGCAGAGGCAAGAACCTTGGTACGATTCCACCTATCCGCTAGGATTCCACCAAATGGTGCCCCAAGCAGGCTGGGCACTAGAGACAGACCTAAGACTAGGGTGGTGAGCAATGACGATCGAGTCATCTCATACATCATCCATCCAACCACCAACTGCTGGAGCCATTCACCGCTGCTGGTCAGCAGGACTGCTGACCAAAAGTGCCTGAAGGAACGTTCTTGAAGCGAGTCGAGGGTGTGTAACCGCATATTCACCCAGTATGATAAGTGTGAAGCCTGTGTCTGAGAGAAGTAGACGCTATTTGGTTTGCGGTGAATATTCTTGATTGCAAGTCAGATATTAATACCTATCGTTGCTGGTATTGGACATTAGATTTTAACTAGAGATACAAGTGCAGCGCTCCGAGGATCGGATGGTGTCCGTGCATACGATGTACATGTAGCCTAAGGGACTGTTGCCTGAGCAGCCTTGCAAAGGCTAAATATGGAGTGATCTCATTATGAGTATTGGCGAGCGAGCGCTTGTACCGACTGAATATTACTCGGATAGCCGCCCAATCGTACTGTATACCTCTATCTAGTAAGGATCAGGTAAGACGCTAACTCCTACATTCAAGTCATGTAGGCGGTACTCTCGAGTCGTGTCAGATAGTTCTCACCACCCTCTGAGGATTCGCTGGGGCCAACGAGGGTAAATCCGAATTCACCCTTGATCTTCAGATTATTCGGTCGCACCAGTACAATTCCTGCAGCGATTCGGTCGTCCAACGAGAAGTTCATCTTCCAGACCAGTTCCAGGCCTTTAACCGGCAAGTCCATTGTCTTGAAGACCAAGTCCTGGTACTTCATGCGGTGGATCAGTACGATGTCGGTACCTATCCAGTCTGTGGAGCCGCCGACTGGCGACTCGAACCCGACTCGTGCGGCTTTTTCGTTCATGTCTACGACGATCGAAACTGGATGGTCCTGGTGGTCTCCTGGGATGGTTACCGTGCCCTTGAATTCGGTGATATCCAAATTAACCAATCGAGCCTGAGCCATCCCTAGGCCTCCTTAAGTAAATCAACTATTGTAAGTTTTCTGATGCCCCGAAAAGTGTACGCTGCTTATGTCTTTAAGACAAGCGCGCTTCTAGCTAGTACGCAGGATTGAGCCATCAGGTGAAATCTGCCTTACTCGTTCGGTACCCGTATATGCGATAGCTTTGTGGGAAGCCGTTATGCGCTGGCCCGCCTCTATCGTAAGGGCCGTACCATTTTCAATGGCCTGGGCCAGTCCTGTATTATCCCAGCTGGTGAAGGGTTCTAGCCCGACGTTGTAGGTTCTACCATACCAAGGGTAGCCACTGCCTCCAAAGGATTGCCAGTACCACAGGTATTTGTATAGTTCCTTGGGAAATGATACTCCGAAGCCGACGCCGAGTTTCTGGTTGGTGACGGCGTACCAGCCATCCGGCATATCTGTGATATAGGACATGTCTGCGATGTGGGAGTTTCTCGGAGGCAAGCGACTCATGTCGATGCGGTCACCATCAGCGGTTTCCCCCCATGGCCACTGACCTGTTACCCCAGGTTTAAGCCTATTGTCCGGGTGAAACTTGACTGGGTGGCTGAGCAGTGTGCCCCCTGGCAGGTCAATAACACAGTCATTGCTCAAGAAAGGCCCTCCAATGGCGATGTGCTGTCCCCAGATGACCTGCTGAGTCTCACGCCCCTCGTTTACCAGTGTCTCTTCGGTGAACAGCACAGAGGAACCACTGACGAGAGTGTGGGTCTTTTCGTAGTAAAAAGGTGTTCGCGCGGTCCGCACCTTACATAGTATGGATACGCGCTCCGGTGTATCACTGACGATTACTGCATCCCACGGCACGGTGCTGATCTCGGCGTGGAGCCCCAGCTCGACGCCTTTGTAACTTGAGGGCAAACCGCCAGCGGGTAGTACCGTTTGCCAACCTCCTTCGTAATGATCGAGCCACATTTCGGTACTGTTCCCGGTGGTCTGCACGAATTTAGAGGGGTCGCGCACACCCCAAGGGGAGCGCCACAAGAAGTCGATATCGGATGGCTTGTGGACGAACTGATAGATGTCGGCGCCCTTGTCGACTAGAATCACAATTCTAAGCAGTTCGTTCTCCAATACAGCGGTCTTCAGACCTCGGTAGGTCCAGGCGTCAGAGACACGGCAGCCATGGTTTCGCTCATCCTGGTAGTGCATACTTAGCTCCTGTATAGCTGACTTGTTTCGACTATTTAGACTATCTGTGCGGACCTAACCCAACTCAAAAATGCTGTATATAACCCGCTAGTAGAGGGTAGTCTAAATGTTTGTCGGTTGTTCCTGCCTCGTAGCAATTGATGTGCCAGCGGCCTAGGTTTGTGGTCAGTAGCATATCGTTGTTATGTCCATAGAAGTGGGTATTGGTGGACGACGCGATTAAGCGGTCATTCTTGGTTATCGGCCAGAGTGCCCAACTCATTTGTGGCCTATCCACTCGAGTAATCTTGATTATCCTTTCGCTATCATGTCGCCACTCTCCTGATTCGGCCAGGTAAAGATTTTTAGCGGTGTCGAATGTGGTGTAGTTGGGGGCTTGAGCAGATTACCATGCGCTCCCTTAGAGAAGGCACTGATCACACCGCTCGGCGTGATTCTTTGCACACAGTGGCGGGCGATAGTACAGGCACACATGTTGCTCATGGCATCTAGGGCCATACTCAGAACGACTCATACGCCCAGATGGGTCTTGCAGTTATAGATCACTCTTCCGAGTCAGGGTATCCTGTCGACCCCCAGGCCCCCACAGCCATGTAGCCCCCATCAACGTTTACGTAGGAACCAGTCATGAATCCAGCTTGCTCACTTGCTAGAAACACGACGACATTCGCGATGTCTTGTCCAGTGCCTATTCTTCCCAGAGGGTGGCCTCTCCCCCAAGAGGATATCAGTTCGTCCGTGTCACCTTCCATCGCCTCCGCAGCTGTGCGCAACATCTTTGTGTCGATGGCCCCGGGGTTCACTGCAAGGACGCGAATGTTCTCAGATGCGTAATCCAATGACATCTGCCGGGTGAGGGACAAGATACCTCCTTTGCTAGCGGCATATGCGGGCACCAGGTTTTGCGACTGTAGCCCCTGCACGCTCGCTGTATTGATGATTGCTCCGCCGCCGCGTTTGCGTATCTCTGGGATGGCATATTTCGACATCAGGAAATAACTTTTGAGATTGATGTCCATGATACGGTCCCAGATTTGCTCTTCGGTATTTTCCACGTTGTGATATGAGTCAGCAGGCTGAATGCCGACGTTGTTGAACAGTACGTCCACTGCACCGAACGCTGCTACAGTTTCGGAAACGACCCGATGGCATGCCTCGGCTTTCGAGACAGCTGCTTCTACGAATAGGCTCCTAGGACCTAATTCTCGTAGTTGTGACTCTATAACCTTGCCAGATGTGGTGTCCACGTCGGCGATGGTGACGCTGGCGCCCTCACGGGCGAATTCCAAAGCCGTGTCTCTCCCAATACCCCATGCTGCGCCGGTAATAATCACTACCTTGCCGTCGAAGCTACCCATTGTGCCTCCTCCGTCCACTAAATTAAGGCGCCGAGAAATCGTTTTTATGCGTCCATTACCCAGTCCACTGGTTACTAGGCGGTGGTGGTCGACAATAACACTCTGGACGACTTGCTGTCACCCATTGTCCTAGATATGGTTTGGATGCCAGTTGATCTAAGAAGCGATCTACTACTTTGTTGCGGCAATGCGCTATAAAAAGAACCCCCACTTTTGAGGTGACAAATCACCTCTAACATTGAGAGTATCAGAATCGCCAGTATCGGAAAGTTAGTCTAAATAGTTTGTTGCATGTCGTCAGGCCTGTGCAATATATCCTCGAAAACTAGTGTGCTGGAGATCATATAGGTTTGATGTAGGTGTGTTGGTAATCAACTAGGGATGTTTTTGGAGTACCTTTGTGGAGGCTGGGAGGGTTGATATCCCATATGACAGAAACTGAAGGATAGCGGTTCAGTTCAATAATGCAATTCAGGGCCTGTGTCACGAGGTCCACCATAGAGAGTCATAGGTGATAAGCATAATTCGACGGAGTGACTCTAAACGATCATTTTATAGATATGATATCTCTTAACAGGGAAGCAGGAGACTATCGGTATTCTGTTGGCAGGTAACCTGGCGGGTTCATTCGGCTCATGTAAATAGACATGGTGCTCACTTTCTCAAATGTGGGCTATATTGCAGCCTGTCCTATATCTTTCATCATCATCAGATGGCCTTGGATGTCTGCAATTTGCATTTTTACCAATGGAATCGACGATGCAAAGAGTGCATTGACTATGTGAGATTCGTCAGTGAGAGAGTGTGTGCACCCCTTTACAATGTAGTTGGATTCGTGAGCAAATGTAATGTGTTTGAGATGGGATAGCCGCCAATCATGAAGTATCTCGTATCGAATCACCTGATCACCAGGTTACAGTTCTCCATTCAAAGTCCAACATCGTGATATTTGCCAACAAAGAGGTTCATGTCATTTCCTTAACTTCCGACGGGATACATTGAGTACTGCCGGTAGCCGGTCATGACCCGCCAGTAGCCCGATAGGGAGTCGTCCAAATCCGAGTCGCCCGTGTCGACGAGGAGGGGGCGACCTGAAAGGGAGGCGAGCTTCTGTGGTAGTGCAATGACGATGATCTGCTCTTTGCCTACCTTTCGGACGACTGCTGGGCTAATTGGCTGATTGCCCCGGCCCAGGATGTATCCCTGGTTGCTGATTACGGTCACTATTATTGTGGCGGGCCTACCATGCAGGAGGCCCAGCAATTCGGATTCGGTCACGTCCGAGGATACCGACATTTTGTTCTGCACCACGTCGATGCCCAGCAGGGTGTTCGGGATTTCTAGTTCGTCCATGACTGCCCCGACGGTTGTGCCAGGACCCATGACGTACAGTCGTTCCTCGGCCATCTCCTCTGTGACCCCCGCGACTATCGATCTGAGAGATTCGCTTACTGAAGGAGCGGCACCCGATTTTGCCACCTGGATGTGCCTCCGGTCGTCGAGGACTCGTAGATAGCCGTGGCAACGAGCTGCAATATGGCCCATGCGGACCGCGTCTTCGTCGATGTCCATCACCTCGGCATTGCAGACACCGGTCGATTTGTCCTCCAAGAACCTGCGCGTGGCCCAGCCGGCGTCCCGTGGGGTCTTGGCGTAAACACCCGAGTGAATCTTGACGCCCGCGGGGATGCCCAGCACGGTCATCGAGTCGCCGATTGCGTCGTGGATGTCTTTTGCAGTGCCGTCGCCGCCGCAAAAGAGCAGGAGGTCGACCCCCGCTTGCCGCATACTCAGTGCAGCGGCGTGCGTGTCGTTTGGGGTCGTAGCACCAGTTACGATATTTCCCATTACCATGGGCCGAAACCCCGCTTGTATCGCCTCGTCCTCACCCATTTCATGAGGGTATGTGACGATCTCAAAGCGATTTTCGATAGGGAGGAGTATCTTCAGGGCCTCGACTGCCCGTGCCGACGATTCCGGCACCGCCCCAAGTTTTTTGGCACGCGCGAACATATCGAGGCCGTCGCTGCCTTTGAGGCCGACGCGTCCGCCGATGCCGGCTACGGGGTTGATTATAAGCCCGAGTTTCTTCATCCAGACTCCCTACATACCTAGGCACCTGGATATTCGTCGGTATCGTCTGAATTGTATCATTAGATTGGTGTGGACTCCGGAACGGGCTGGGGCGTAGAATCACCCGCTCATAGTCTGGAATAACCGCTGGCGCCGCGTGTACGTTATACTAATGACTCCTCACTAACGGAAACATTGTCTGTGATAACGGTAACCGATCTCGAAAAATCCTATGGTCCAGTCAAGGCTGTCAGCGGCGTCTCTTTTCATGTAGGCGCAGGTGAAGTAGTCGGACTCCTGGGCCCCAATGGGGCCGGCAAGACTACACTAATGAAGATCTTGACCGGCTTCTTGCAGGCCGATGCTGGCAATGTGTCCATCGATGGGCTGGATGTCGTGGATGACATGTTGGAGGTCCAAAAGCGGATCGGCTACCTGCTTGAAAACGCACCTTTGTACCCCGAGGCGTTGGTGCAGACCCACCTAAAAATGATCGCTGATCTTCGGCGTGTGCCAAAAGCGGATCAACCGGTCCTGATATCACGAGCGGTCCGCGCGGCTTCTCTGGAGGACCATCTGACCAGGCCTATAGGGCAACTCAGCAAGGGATTCCGGCAACGCGTCGGGTTGGCGCAGTCGATTCTCCACGAGCCGAAGGTGTTGATCTTGGACGAGCCTACAGTCGGGCTCGACCCTACCCAGATTGTGGAGTCTCGCCGTCTGATAAAGAGATTGGCACGGAACACCACAATACTTCTTTCGACCCATATTCTTTCTGAGGTCGAAGCTGTCTGTGATCGTGCCATTGTCCTACTCAACGGCCAGATCAAGGCCGATGCGCAGCTTGCCGCAATCGCGGCCACCGACGGCGCGGTCCTGATCCTTGACGGATCGGCTCCCGATGTCTCTGATGACCTACGATCTCTTGATGAAGTTCAGACTGTCGAATTCGGAGATTCTGCCGAAGGGCGCGAGTATCGCATACTGGGCCATGAGCACTCCGATCTTCGTCCCATCATCTACGCTATGGCACGTGAGCGGGACTGGCCCCTCAGGGAGCTAAGACGCGATCTTCGTACGCTAGAGCGGGTTTTCAATGATCTCGTCGCAACATCAGAGGATATCGACCATCAGATACGGCCGGAGGAAGGCAAGCCTAGTTTGACTAGTGTAGGTAAGAAGGGGAAGGACAACGATGGTGCCGAGTCTAGCGTTGAAGGGGAGACTCGGGGCAGGGGGGAGGATGAAAGTTGAATGAGGCATTGCCACAGGTATGGGCAATAGCCCGCAAGGAGATTCGGGCATATTTCGGATCCCCCCTAGCGCTGATTTTCTTAGGTGTGTTTCTGGCGTTAAGTCTTTTCATCTTCTTCTGGGTAGAAAGCTTCTTTGCTCGCAACATTGCTGACCTGCGGCCACTCTTCAGGTGGATGCCAATACTCATGGTCTTCCTCGTTGCCACGTTAACCATGCGCCAGTGGAGCGAGGAGGCCCGTAGTGGGACGATGGAGGTTCTGCTGACGCTGCCGGTCCATAGGGCCAATTTGGTGATCGGAAAGGTTGTCGCTGTGATGGTACTAATTGGCGTGGCTGTGGCATTAACCCTCTCGCTGCCGGTCACCGTTAGCTTACTCGGCGACCTGGATCTGGGACCGGCTTTTGGAGGTTACCTTGCCACTATCCTGATGGCATCGGTATATGTCTCAATCGGCCTCTTCTTCTCCTCGCGCACCGATAATCAGATCGTCTCACTTATTCTCACTGTCTTGGTCGGAGGGGCATTGTACCTGATTGGTACAAAAGGAGTGGTTGGTTTTGTGGGGGATGATTTTGCCGGAGTTCTTCGGGCAGTGGGAGTTGGAAGTCGCTTCGAGAGCATCGAACGAGGCGTCATCGATCTGCGCGATCTCGTGTATTACACTTCTATTGCGGGCGTTTTTCTACTGTTTAACGTTGTCTCCCTGGATCTGAAAAGACTTGGCAAGGGCGTGCAGGCGAGAACCTACCGTCGCAATGCGGCTGTTGGTCTATTGCTCGTGCTGGCGAACCTGGTGATTTTGAACTACTGGATGTACCCACTTCCTGGACTTCGGGCCGACCTGACGGCCAATAATGATTACAGCTTGTCGCAGACCACCAAGGATCTCGTGAGAAGCCTATCGGAACCTCTGTTGATGCGTGGCTACTTTAGCGAGCGTACCCACCCGTTGCTGGCCCCGTTGGTGCCATCTGTCCGTGATCTGATGCGTGAGTACGAGATCGTGTCAAATGGCAACGTCAACGTGGAGTTTGTTGATCCGCGCGAGAATGAAGAAGTTGAGACCGAGGCCAATCGGGAGTATGGCATCCGATCGACACCTTTCGCCATCGCCGATCGACGGGAAGCCACAGTCATCAATTCCTATTTCGATATCCTAATTCAATATGGGGACCAGTTTATTACCCTGGGATTCGGCGATCTGATTGAGGTAGAGCCACGACCCGGGGGTTCTCCTGACGTCCGGCTCCGGAACCTTGAATATGACCTTACAGGTGGGATCAAACGAGCTGTCTCTGGTTTCCGGACCTTGGATGCCGTTTTCTCGGGCCTAAGTGAACCAATGACACTTACCTCCTACGTCACCCAGGAGGCTCTGCCGGAAGAGCTTCAGGGAGTGCCCGATCTGCTTAGCGTCGTCGCTCTTGAGTTCTCAAGTCGAGCAGATGGCAAATTTGTCTATGATCTTATCGATCCTGACGCGGCGGAATCGCAGGTGAGCCGACAGACGATGGTGAATAAGTTCGGACTGACACCTTTCTCCGTGTCGGCTTTCTCTCCGGAGACTTATTATCTACACATGATCTTGGAATACCAGGGGGAGTCGTATTTGATAATCCCCAGTGGTCAGTTGGAGGTGGCCGATCTGAGGTCAGACATATTAGCGGCGTTGAGACAGGCTGTACCAGGATTTCTCAAGACCGTGGGGCTCTGGGTCCCGGTGGCAGAGGACAGAGTAGACGCATTCGGTAGTCCTGTTCAGCCTATTTCGAGCTTTGGACGAGTTCAGGCCAGTCTCGCTCAGAGTTACGTCGTGGAGGACGTGGACTTGTCTGAGGGACGGGTGCAGGGAAATTTGGACGTGCTGGTGATCGTGGCGCCCCGGCGGATGAGTGATATTGAGAGATACGCTGTGGATCAGTTCTTGATGCGCGGAGGTGCTGTGGTCATAGCCTCTGGCAACTTTATCCTGTCTCCAATCCAATTTCAAGGCGGACTGTCGCTTGAGCCCATCCAAGACGGTCTGAACGACCTGCTTACTAGTTATGGTGTGAACATAGGCAATTCACTGGTGATGGACCCACAGAATGAGCCATTCCCCATGCAGGTACGCCGTGACCTTGGCGGGTTTAGTGTCTTGGAAATGCAGAGCGTGAACTACCCACTGTTTGTCGATGTTAGACGAGACGGAATGGAGTCCGAAAGCCCAATCGTAGCAAATTTGCCCTCAGTCACGCTTCAGTGGGCCTCGCCTCTGGAGATTGATTTGATTGCCAACCAGAACAGGGAGGTCGACCGTTTGTTGCTCTCCACCAAGGACGCGTGGTTAAGGAAGTCATTCCAAGTGCTCCCAGATATGGAGGCTTACCCCGATCTGGGCTTCCCGATAGAGGGAAAGCAAGAAGAGCAACTCCTTGCTGTCAGCATCAAGGGTTCTTTCAGAAGCCACTTCGTCGACAATGTTCCCGACACGGTGATGGGGGATGGGGATACTATAGAGCTTCCCGATCTGATCGAGAGTTCACCAGATTCTGCGCGACTTGTGGTTATTGGCAGCTCGGAGTTTGTAGATGATCTGGTGCTTGAACTTTCCAGGAGCCTATCGGCCGACCGATTCTTGTTCAACCTCAAGCTACTTCAGAACGCGGTTGACTGGGCGGCCGAGGATCTTGATCTTTTGGGACTCGCGTCTGGCGGCATCTATACGCGACTACTGCAGCCACTGGACGATCGGGAGCAGACCTACTGGGAAGCTGCCAATTATGGTGTCGCGCTCGCGGTATTAATTGGGATAGGCATGTTGTGGAATCTGAGGCGACGTGGTGAGCGTCCCATGGAGTTGATCGACGAAAGTGAAGACCTGTGAATCTACAGAACCGGATTCTACTAGTAGTTCTCGCGTTGCAGGCCATCATACTTGCCGCAGTTTTATGGCCGGAGTCGGTCTCTAATACGGACGAGCCGTTGATCAACGGGGTCGTCCGCCAGGATGTCATCGAATTGGCTACGTCTGATATGAACGGCCTAGGAGTACGTCTTACCCTAGACTCCGAAGGCTGCTTTTTGCCCGATATCGACAATTATCCTTGTGATGAGGACGCGTTTCTGGAGCTGGTAGATAAGATACTTGCGCTGATCAAGGAAAACTTAGTAGCTCAGACTAGCGATAGTCACATCCGCCTCTTGGTATCGGAGCGTTCCTTCGAGCGTACTATTGATCTGACACTATCAGACGGTGATAGCCGAAAGGTGTTCCTGGGCTCGGTGACCCAACCAGGCACCATCCATGCGCGGGTTTCGGGCGAAGACGAGGTGTATCGTGTCTCCGGCATATCTACGACCGATGTAGCTGTTGGACCGGCTACTTGGATCGACACAGTCTACTTCTCCACCCCGGAGGACGCGCTCTTATCCGTCACGGTTGAGAACGCGGCCGGCCGTATTATGCTCTTCAAGGATGTCTATGGACAGTGGGGTATGGGCAAATTGACGGATGGAGAGATGATCGATGTTGAGGCCATAGATCGGCTCCTCAGCAAAGTGGAGTCGATGACTATGCGAGAGCCATTGGGGAAATCAGAGGCGTCCTCGTGCCGTTTAGACCACCTCTCCGCACTAGTGACCGTCCG
>CAYLLU010000024.1:0-27389 GCA_964384845.1 uncultured Dehalococcoidia bacterium | reverse complement strand
GAGCACAGCACTGAAAATGCTGGTGTCGCCAGTTCGATTCTGGCCCTCGGCACCAGTACGGGCCCCACAGGTTCAGGCAGCGAGCGGGAGTAGCTCAGCGGTAGAGCACTTCCTTGCCAAGGAAGATGTCGAGGGTTCGAATCCCTTCTCCCGCTCCAACGGGACTATACAGACACGCAGAGTTTTTACCTTGGGAGTGGCTTGACTGCACCGCTATCTAAATCTGAGCGAGTAGACGCCGGCGTCCTTGTTCGACGCGACGTGGATTACCTATGGTGACTAGCTCTTCCTCTAGTCATGAATCTTCCTAAACGCCCAAAATTACCGGAGTTGCCCCGACTGCGAATCGTTGATCCGCAATGGGTAACCTTCGAGGGCAAGCAGGCACTGTACCTCCGAGACCCGCTCGGCCTGTCCGGGACGGCGGTCTTAGTGCCGCCCGAACTGTCACCGATATTATCGCTGTTGGACGGCACGCGTAACGTGGACGCGATCCAGGCGGCACTGGCATTACACATTGGAGTTGAGTTCTCGGTTGACAGGCTCGGAATGCTGCTTCAAGGCATGGACGACGCGATGCTGCTCGAGTACGGGGCGTACCGTCTGGCCAACGAGAGAATGGTGGCGGAGTATAGGAACGCGCCACACCGCCCGGCATCCCACGCCGGACTCGTCTATCCCTCCGAACCTGAGCTACTTGCGGAGGACCTAATGGAATATGCCAATGTCGACGTGGTTGAACTGCCACCAAGTGCGACGGTCACCGGAATCGTCAGCCCTCATATCGATTACGAACGCGGTGGCGCGACCTACTCGGAGCTATGGCGGATGTGCGCCGATGCCGTGCAGGATGTGGATCTGGTTATCGTACTAGGAACTGATCACTCCGGCGGACCCGGCCAGCTTACTCTGACACGCCAGAGTTATGCCACGCCTCTGGGCACACTGCCGACCGACCTGGAACTGGTGGACGGACTTGCGGAGATCATTGGTTTGGAGCGGGCATTCATTGAGGAGTTGCACCACATCAACGAGCACTCTATAGAGTTGGCTCTGGTGTGGATGCATCATTACATGAATGGACGTGCGGTACCAGTTCTACCAGTGCTCTGCGGCTCTTTCCACCATTTTGTGACTGAGAACGGCGACCCGGCTGCAGACGCCAATATTACCGCCGCTATTGAGTACATCCGTGAGGCCACGGTAGACCGCAAGACACTGGTGGTGGCGGCCGGAGACTTGGCTCACGTCGGTCCTGCCTTTGGCGACGCTCAGTCCGTGGATGCAGAGGGCCGTGAATCGCTGATGAAGCGTGATGCGGAGTCCATCGCTGCCATTCGGGATGGCGACGCCGCGCGCTTCTTTTCACTCTCCAGTTCCGAGAAGGACAGCCGTAGGTTCTGTGGGCTGTCGTGCATCTACCTAACCCTCAGACTCTTGGATGGCGCAAAAGGTGAGTCCATCGGCTATCAGCAGTGTGCCGCCGACCCCGAAGGAGGCTCTATAGTCTCCATCGTGGGCGCCGTGTTCTGGGAGGAATAGTGGTAATTAACAGCAGGTTATATAGTGGACAAACGTTTCCCGGATCCGTCGTTTCTAGGAAGCCTAAAGGGATGACTAACGAATAGGTTTTGTCTATATGCCAGTTGCTAGTTCTCGCATCGACGATCCCTTTGGCCTATACGCTTTGCTGACTTTGTTTGAAGTGATCATCGCCACCATGAGGCTCCAGTTTCCCCATTCAGATATCTATAACCGCAGTTTGCGACGGTGAGATCGTCTTTGATTCGGAGACGATGGAGGTTTCTGTCTAGATCCTGTCTGTCGCGGGTTTCGTAACGACCACCTTCATTGACGTGCCGACGTCGTCGTTTGGGGTTAAGTTTGCCCTCGAGCACGGATGTTATGCGTCGGAATTATCGAACAAACATCTGTGACCTGAGGGTTTGGGGTTCTCTTAGCCGTCGGTGATCCGAATGCGGTCATCGACCAGGGAGAGTGTAGAATCTATGGCGGGTTTGCTAATTGGTACTGGTTGTAGCCTCGGATAAATAGGAGGCCGGGGAGCCGCTGCTCTACGAGAATTTCCCGTTTAGCCACGGTTGGAAGTTCGCTTATCCGTATACGCCGAGTAAATATGCCGAGTAACTTGGGGTAGTGGATGACACGAACGCTAGAGCGGTTGCATTAATTCTTGTCGTAGACTACGTCTGGAGATCCGACGGTATTGCGAGGGGCTTTGATACCGTGAAGTAGGCGCTCTGCCCATTTGGACATCCTCTTTGCAAATAGAACCGGCCAAATTCCGGGCGCCGCAATCTATAATGGCAAGGTGATCTTCTTGCCGGACTGGGAGCTTTGGAGGATTGCATCTGTGAATTCCATGTACCGGACACCGTCCTCGAAAGTCGTGTGGGAGATGTCTTCGATGCCCCGGATGGCGTTTACGAATTCCTCTTCGACACGCCAGCGGCCCTCCATCTCAGGTCGCACGTTGACTTCTGTAAGCTCCGAATCCCCTCGCCGGGCACCGTAAAGCCTCTGACTATTGACGTCTATCCTCATGGTGCCTTCGGTGCCGAATATCCAGATCGTGTCCTTGGGCGCTAGGCCCGTAACCGAACTTACTCGCATGTGCGTCACTGGGCCAGAGGCCATCTCGCACAACAGTTCCACGTGATCAGGCACGGTAATATACCGACGCCTTCCATGATCGTCCTGCCGCCACTTCACGTTGGTGGTCGTGATGGCCTGGACACTGATCGCGGGGCCGACAAATCCCATCAAGATCTCGTAGAAAATTCCGGTCCACATCACGTTATTACCGCTGATGTCTCGGTCTTCACGCCAGGTGAATGGCGCGTTTCGATCGATGAAGCCCTTAGACAACGCCACGTCCACTGATAACAAATCGCCCATAAAGCCGTTGGCTATTAAATCCTTCACTGTGTTGTCTAACTTCAGTGTGAACGGGGCTGGCACCAACTGTTTCACCAAGTTAGGCTGCTCTTGACCTGCCGCCAACATGTCCCGTGCTTCCGCCGAATTCATTGACATCCTGGCCTCGCACAAGACGTGTTTACCTGCATCGAGGGTCGTCAAGACAAGCGTGTGGTGCATGTTGGGCCAAGTGCCGATGCAGATGGCGTCTGTGTCGTCCGCCGCAATTAGGTCTTGCCACCCGTCGTAGACTGTCGAGATGCCATGGTCGTTGGCCACGTGCTGGGACGACTCGCGGGTCCGATTGGCTACGGAGACAAGTTCCACGCCGTTGATGGCCTGGAATCCAGGCAGGTGCCGATTGGTGGTGTTGCGGCCAGCTCCTACGAACCCGATTCGTACGATATCGTCAATCATGGATATTTCCTCTTTGCAATGTTTTTGACTGAAGTCCGAAGCGATGTTATCTGAGGTTCCACTAAGCACTCAAGACAATACCATCTTGAACGGCAAAGATGCATCCCTGCGGCGAAGGCTTTTCATCTGGTACGAATGCATTGTGATATGGGGGTCTAGGACATCCAAGAGAATGTTGGACAGCAGCGTTCCGGTCATGGTGAACTTGCCAAGAATCAGCACAATGGCCACTGGTGTCGAACATCAGATCGTTGGCGTTGTTGGTATTGGCACGGAGGATATTCGACGTTCCGAATCCAGGATCGAACCTAATGATCATGCTTGCCGGTATGTGGGTAAGGAGCAGCCCTTTGCTGTCCCAGGCCGGCTCCTCTTTGGTACCGCCGTAAGGCTCGTCCACCAACTCAAATCCTCAGTTCATGCCAAATCTCCTGTTACCACGGATACTCCGCATGATAGTATCGATGCTGGCAAGTGGCAACCTGCACAACGAAGGAGTTGCAATGAAGATAGGCGCACATGTCTCGACCTCCGGAGGACCCGCGTCTGGCATCGACCGTGCGTTAAAGATAGGTGCGGAGACGATACAGATATTCGCGTCCTCACCCCGTTCATGGCGGTTCAAGCCCCTATTGGAAGACCAGGTGCTCGTGTTTCGGGAGAGAGTTGAGGCTACCAGTGTAAAGCCTGCCTTTATTCATGGTAGCTACCTGGTCAATGTCGGTGGCGATCCGGAGATGCTGGAGAAATCCATTGCCTTACTCGTTGCCAACCTGGAGGCTGCCGGACAGATTGGGGCCGTTGGTGTTATCTTCCACGGAGGCAGCCACAAGGGCAAGGGGTTCGATGCCATCCTAGATCAGGCCGCTTCCGCTCTCAGGCAGGTTCTAGTGAAGTGTCCGCCCGGCGTCTGGCTAATCATCGAGAACAGCGCCGGAATGGGTTCACACATCGGTTCGTCCTTTGCCGAGATTGGCAGGCTAATCCGCGAGTTGGATAGCCCCAGCGTCAAGGTCTGCCTCGATACGCAGCACATGTATGCTGCCGGGTACGAGATCACTGATTCGGACGGCCTCGCCGTTGCTATGGAGGAGTTCGATGCTGAGATCGGGCTCTCCAGACTCGTCGCCGTCCACGCAAATGACTCCAAGATGGAGCTTGGCTCAGGCGTCGACCGGCACGAGAACATTGGTGACGGTCACATCGGAGAGGCCGGATTTGAGATGATCATGGCGCACCCGGCTTTCCGTGATGTCCCGTTCTTGCTCGAGGTTCCGGGTTACAATCCCGAGTCGAAGGGTCCCGACAAGCCCAACCTAGATCGCCTGAAGACCATACGAGACAGGCTGGGAATACGGGCCTGATTCCGACCAACTCGTGGGGTTACACACAAAAACGAGGCAGGCCCGAGTCCTGCCCCTTGCCCGATCTCTACTGCCACTCCGCAATGACTTCAGTAATAGGTATTTCTCCAGCAGTGGTGTCCCTGCACAGAATTTGTCGTGCGGGTGATTACTGTCTTGGAAGTGTAACCAAGTTTCAAGAACTTGACGCTGTAGTTCCAAAATTTCAGTTCATCAACTACCTGAGTGTGGTTCTTAGGAGTTATGTTTTGGCTTCTACCTTGTTGCACTCTTTTACTGATGTGTAGCCCATTTCTAGTGGCGTGTACTTTTTGGACTTAACCAATATCCTGTTCCGTATTGGTATGGTTCTCATCCGTTTGGATTAATTGCTTGTACTCTGGGATCCCCGCGCCCAGTTATTGTTGAATTTACTCGTAATCCAATTCACAAGATGGGAGTGCTGATCGAAGATGCCTGACTTTACCGTACAGGATTGTGAATCAGGTCACAACCAGTACTTTTGTCCTTTATTGCATGGCTAGTGCACGGCCTTATACCCGGTTATTCGAGTGAGGGTAACATCGGCCTGCGATGCTATAATGGGCTGGCTGCCAAAGCTATTTATGACTAAGGTCGGTGACTGATTACGGCAGGAGGGTGGTTTGGGAGATAAAACCAGTGAAGAGCGATACAGGGAATATATGGTGGCCGAGCTTGAGGCCGTCGCCATGTACTCTGCATTGGCGGAGGTCGAGGCCGATCCAGCCAGGGCCGAAATCTTCCGAAAGCTGGTTGATGCGGAGTTGAGGCACGCTGGTCGCTGGGCCAAGAAGCTGGGAATAGACCCGGCTCTCTTAGGCAACGGTAACTTGGGAGTGAAGGGGCGCTTTTTAAAACTTGGGGCTCGTATCTTTGGGACCCGCAGGGTACTCCCAATACTACTCCGACTGGAGGCCAAGGAGACGGCGATATATTCGGCCGATCCCGAGGCCATGGACCTTGTCCCTGAGGAGCGTAGGCATTCTCGTACCCTTAGGCAGATGTCTGTACCATACTCTCAGAACGCTCCCCGAACGCCGTCCAAGTCGGTCGGGGGATCAGGCAGCCTCCGGGCTGGAGTGCTGGGCGTCAATGACGGTCTGGTGTCGAACTTCAGCCTTGTCATGGGTGTGGCCGGCGGAACCGGCAATCCGGACTTCGTGTTGTTGGCCGGGGTAGCTGGCCTCTTCGCTGGCGCATTCTCAATGGCGGCTGGTGAGTATATATCGATGCGCTCCCAAAAGGATGTCTACGAAAATGAGATCGCCAATGAAATGATCGAGTTGATAGAGTGGCCTGAGGAGGAATTGGAAGAACTAGAGCTGATCTACCAGGCCAAGGGTCTTTCGGTGGAGGAGGCAAGTGCCGTTGCTCACAGGGTAATGGAGGACCCGGAGATCGCTCTTGACACAATGGCGAGGGAGGAATTAGGACTGGATCCCTCCGAATTGGGTTCTCCGAGAGGTGCTGCCGGGGCATCCTTTCTTGCGTTCGTTGGCGGGGCCTTGGTGCCCATAGTGCCTTATCTTTTACAGGTCGGAAACCTTGCGGTCTGGTGGAGTGCCGGCTTCAGTGCGTCATTGCTGCTGGTCGTGGGCGGATTACTGGCCGCAATGTCGGGCCGTCCAGTTTGGTGGGGTGGTCTGCGCATGTTTCTCGTCGGAGGGTCCGCCGCAGCCGTTACATTTGGCATTGGCTCTTTGGTGGGAATGCCACTAGGTTAGGGTCCTCAAGAATGCCGGAAGACTAGTTTGGCCGGCATAGCAACACCTATTCTTGGGAAAACGAAAAGAAAATTGTTCATGTGAGGGATATTTCGTGATGCCATGGTCCTTCATCAGGTTAAGGACATACGATCCTACGGAGCCCCTCTGCTGACCATTCAAAGGCAGAGGTATGCATCTGGATGGATCGTACGGAGTATGTCATGTAAAGGCTACTACCTGACATATTCACAGTGGCACGCGGCCTGAGCCCGAGTGTGTTCGAGTGACGCCTACAATCACCCTGGGACGTTTGGCCGGCATTCCGGTTGGGCTCCACTACTCGCATTTTGTGTTACTGATTCTCGTGACCTGGAGGATTGCAACTGGTTTCCTGATCGACAGCTACCCTGGCTGGAGTCCTTGGGCCTACTGGGCGACTGCGGTCGGGGCGGTGGTCCTGCTATCTGTCTCTATCTTGATTCACGAACTGGCTCACTCGTTAGTCGCGAGGGCGCGCGGTATAGTCGTCTACGGCATCACTATGTTCATCCTGGGTGGTGTCAGTGACTTGGAGGCCGATTCGAAGAGGGCCCGCGACGAATTTTTCATAGCGATCGTCGGGCCCGCGACCAGCTTCTTGATCTCAGCGGTTCTATGGGGAGTCACTCGGGCCTTGTCGGGTGGCGATTTACCCATGAATGCAATCATATTGTACCTATCCATTGTCAACTTGTTGCTGGGCATATTCAACCTACTTCCGGTATTCCCCCTCGATGGTGGTCGCTTGTTTAGGTCAATGATCTGGGCGGTATCAGGTAGCCACGCCGGGGCCACGAGAGTGGCGGTTTTGCTGGGACGGACCATGGCGATCGGGCTCATAGTCCTGGGGGGATACCAATTCGTGATCGGCAACTTCCTGGGGGCCGTGTGGCTGGTATTTGTCGGCTGGTTCGTACAAAAAGCCGCCAGACGCAGCCAGTCTGATGTCCAGGGTGCTGATTAATTATATAGGAAGTCGAGAGAGACCTCCCCTTTTGGTGATGGCCCCGGAGGTAACGCCCTCTATTTCGTCGCTCGGAATAGTACTAGTCATGGGAGTGAAACTAACCATGTATAACCAGATCAAAGCAACTGCAATCTCCATCAAGCCTAGGAAATGGGACAAGGAAGGCAATGCCGATAAGGTCGAGAAATACTTCCGACTGGCGGCGAAAGAGGACCCAGACGTGATCATTACCACCGAAGGTGTCTTAGAAGGGTACGTGGTAATGGATGTCATGGAGGGCCGGAGGTCTGCTCAGGACCTGCTTGACATTGCTGAGCCTATCGACGGTACGTACATACAGCGGTTTCAGCGCCTGGCCAAAGAGTTGGGCACGTGCTTGTGTTTTGGTTTTGCCGAGCGGGTGGACTACGATGTGTATAACACAGCTGTGTTTATCGATAGTGAGGGCACGATATGTGGTAAGTACCATAAGGTTCAACTGGCCGAGGGAACTCACCCATCCTGTAATTACAATCGCGTAGGAAACACGCTAAGAGCCTTCGATACTCCGTTGGGCCGAGTAGGGATAGTAATCTGCAATGATCGGTGGAACCCGATGATCGTCCGGGCCCTCGCCCTTGACGGTGCCAGACTTCTGTTTATTTCTTCCTACGGGAGCAAGACGAACAAGCAGAACAAGGCCGTGCTGTCCCGTGCACGAGAGAACGGCATACCTATCGTCGAGGCCAATGTTGGGATGACTCTCATTATTACCAAGGGCGAGATCGTGGCGTATCGGTGGGGCAACGACATGATAACCACGGCTATGGTTGATGTACCCGCGCTTCCATCGACCGCTGCGGCCCGTAAATACGAACAGGAGTATCTTCGACTCCAGGGCCCGGAGATGGCTAGACGCTACGAGGAGTCTCTAAAGCGGATTCGTGGGGATCGCCATGATATCAATCTGGCCGGCTGGCCGGCTTAGGATAGTTGTTGGTGGAGAAGTAGGTTTCTAAAAGGGGTTCAGGAAGCTTGCTCTGCTCCAATTCAGACTGAGGGGGCCCTCAACGAAATATCTAAACAGAGGGCCAGATACTTCTTTGGCGGTCCGGGAGAATCTTTAGTCTTTAGAGTTTTCCAATCCATTTAGGATTACATAGTTAAGGTTACCATCGGCATTCATGCCAATAGGCCTATATCAACCTGGTTCTGAGGACATATTTTTCCGTATATCAGCGGTGCTGTCGATGGTCCGGTCTCCTCCAGATGTGCAGTCGTAATTTCACCGGTTTAAACTTTATTTTGTATGAAGTTACGGGAGTTCAAATGGAGAATTCGTAGAGGATTATGTGAATCCACGTGGTTGTTGGTATCGCTTGCATTTGCACTACGGGTTTCATTTAGGTCACCACGTTGATTCGTAGTGGTCCAGAGGTGATCGACCATGCGAGTAAAACATTGACACCTCATGAGGCCGTAGTACAATTGCGCTTAGCCCGATTCCGACTTCCGGAGTCAATTATGGAGCAACGCGAACTCGGCCGCACTACTCACCGTAGTACAGTAGTTACCTTTGGGACTGCCGGCCTAGGTCGAGTGGACCAAGTAGTGGCAGACAGGGCTGTACGGGCCGTGCTAGAGCATGGGGTTAACCACATCGATATTGCCCCTAGTTATGGTGAGGCTATGGAACGTCTCGCGCCCTGGATGCCCAGGATTCGTGATCGCGTCTTTCTTGCCACTAAGACGACCTCGCGTACTAAGGATACTGTCTGGGACGCAGTACGTACTATCCAGCGCCGGCTCGGGGTCGACTCCTTCGATCTTTTTCAACTTCACAGTGTCAGCTCTATGGAGGCTTTGGACGCAATCACCGCGCCCGGAGGAGCCATTGAGGCCTTGGTGGAGATGCGAAATCAGGGAGTAACCAGATGGTTGGGCATTACTGGACACGGACCAGATGTACCGAAAGTACACTTCGAGGCTCTCCGCAGATTCGACTTTGATACCATCATGTTCCCTGTAGGTGCGGCGATATTCCGTAACCCCGACTACCGGAGTAACGCCGAGGTACTATTGGCGGAGACTGCCTCCAGGAACGTTGGAGTGCAGATTATTAAGAGTATCGCCCGGGGTGGCTGGGGTGATCATAAGCGTGAGCACGCTACCTGGTACGACCCGTATCGTCTTCAGACTGACATTGATCGCGCCCTGTGGTGGGCGCTTTCCCAGCCGGTACACACGGCCCCGAGTGCTGGCGATGTAAACCTGCTTCCCAGGGTGCTTGATGCGGCCGAACGATTTGTGTCGCTGAGTACCGAAGCACAGGACGAGATTTTGCAATCTCAGAGACCGCCGTTGCCGGAGCCTGATTTGGGCATCCCGTCGGCGGTTATCTAATATTCCAGGAGGGCAATTGCCTAGAACCCCACCGCACCACTACGCTAGCAGGGTTAGAAAGCCAGCCGGATTCGACGAGTTCTGGTCTGATGTTATGGAGCAAGCCTTTGCTATTCCAATCAACATAAAGACACTCCCCGATAAGTTGCACAGTCCTCCTGATATCGAGACCTTCGAGATCTTCTACGATAGTCTGGATGGAGTACGTGTAGCGGGCTGGTACTGTGTGCCACGTAAGAGGCCGGAAAAACTCCCTGCCATATTGACCTTGCCTAGTTATTTAGGAGAGCCCCCGATACCCATTGACTGGGCGCGTAAGGGTTACGCTGCACTGTCCGTCGCTCCCAGGGGTAAACTCCGCAGCAACGGGCAGTTCAACCCCGGCTACCCTGGCTTGCTCACTCATAACATTACCGACCGCAACACTTACGGATACAAGGGGTTTTATGTCGATGCGATGCGAGGCGTCGACTACCTGCTTTCCAAGGATGAGGTAGATGAGTCCAGAATAGGTGTGGTTGGCATTAGCCAAGGTGGTGGTCTTGCCATAATTATTGCCGCGTTGCGTCCGGAGATCGCCGCTGCGTCTGCCGGGGCGCCCTATCTGTGCGGTTTCATCGACTCGATCGGTCTCACCAGCTCCTATCCGTACCAGGAGATCAACGATTATCTGAGGCTTCACCCATACAGCCGTGAGGAGGTAGTGGATAATCTCGCATACTTCGATGGCTTATCATTTGCTGGGCGCGTTACCTGCCCTATCATCGTCAACATTGGTCTCCAGGATAATATCTGTCCCCCGGAGACCGGTTATGAGGTTTTCAATAAGATAGCTAGTGAGGACAAACGTCTCTACACTTATGATGATCACGCGCATGATGCCGGTGAACCCGAGCACACCCAGGTCATCGATGATTTTTTCAGACGCCATTTGGGTTCTTAGACTTTTCCCTTGCTGGGTCAGATATATGGAACAAAGGAACACCTTTGACTGACAAAAAACCGGACGATTTCGAGCAGTACTGGCAGGAGATCTTGGACGGACTGGCTGGCATCCCGGCAAGGCCGGAGATAGAGGTCGTCCCAATGCGGAATACAGATTTCGCCACTGCATACGGTGTCCACTTCACGGGGCTGGGGCCATACAGATTATTTGCGTACCTGAGTATTCCGGTTGGGGAGGGACCTTTCCCGGCTCTGTACTACACCGCTGGTTATGGCAGCGTCGTCACTCCGATACCCCAGGGAGTCCCTAACGGCATCCGCAGTCGATATGTCACCTTCAGCATCGCGGCGCGGGGCTTTCGTAACGCTGACAGGCCGTATGCCGCAGCGTTCCCTGGCCTGTTAACCGACGGAATCGAAGATCCTACGGACTACCGGCTTCGATCCATCGTCGCAGATTGTGTACGAGGGCTCGAAGTGCTACTGGCGCGTACAGAGGTTGACGCTTCACGCGTCGTGCTGATCGGCGCCGACACGGCACTCCTCACCGCGGGGCTATTAGACGGAGCCAGCCACATGGTGTCGACTCTTCCAATCTTTTATAAGACATTGGAGATGGCCTGTGTGACCAATGCCTATCCCCTCCAGGAGATCACCGACTACCTGCGCCTTCGCCCTAGATCGAAGTCGGCGATTGCACGAACGCTTTCGTACTTCGACACGAGGTGGCACGCACCAAACATAAAGGCGACCACGCTCATAAAGGCTGGCCCGCCGAACAGTGCGATGGACCAGCGCGGGCTCGCCCATCTGACCACGACTTTCGCAGGTCCTGTGACGGTCCATGAGTCAGAGAACTCCGACTATAGGGATGGCCTTTTTGCATACAGATGGGTTTCTTCGGAAATAGGCTTTGAGGCTCCGATACTGCCCGAGCACTGGAGATAGGGCAGTGCAGGGTATACGAAGGGCTGCAGTACTTGGGGCAGGGACGATGGGCTCGCAAATCGCCGGACTTTTGGCTGATCGTGGTATTACATGTGACTTGCTCGACCTGCGGGTCGACGATGACAAACCTAGTGCACTGGCCGAGGCGTCTAAGGAACGGCTGCTCACTCTGAAGCCTCCACCACTATCGAGTTTGGCGGCCATAGATTTGATCAGGCCAGGAAATTTTGATGACGATTTGCACCGACTTGCCGAGTCCGACTGGATCATCGAGGCGGTGAGCGAAGATTTGGCTGTAAAGCGTGCCATATGGACCAGGGCAGCTGCCCATGCCCGACCAGACGCTATTGTGACCACTAATACCTCGGGCATCCCTGTCGGAACTATTGCAGAGGCGCTGCCGTTGCGGCTGCGCTCTCGCTTCCTTGGTGCCCACTTTTGTAACCCGCCCAGGTACGTACCATTGCTCGAGGTGATTCCTACACCGGAAACCGACCCCGCTGTCGTGTCGGCGGTGTCAGAAATCGCAGCGGTACTTCTGGAGCGTGGCGTGGTACCCGCATATGACGTGCCCAACTTCATTGCCAATCGCATCGGTGCCTACTCCCTGATGCTCACTTTAAAGGCCATGGACGAGTTTCGTCTCGGTCTTGACGAGGTGGACAGCATCACCGGATTCTCCATGGGACGCCCGAGTAGTGCTACCCTACGGACCCTTGACATCGTCGGTATAGACGTATTTCTGGCCGTCGTAGAGAACTCTTTGGCTGCGGCATTAGATGAGTCAGAGAGGGCGGTACTTGAGCCGACTCGATATCTTCATGAGTTGGTGAAACGAGGCTGGCTGGGCCAGAAGGCGGGTAGTGGATTCTACAGGCGCGTTAAGCAAGGAAATAAGACCACCATCTTTGTATTGGATATCAATTCGTTTGAGTATCGCGAGCGAAGGAACCTCCCGGTGCCCTCCCGGAAGATCGGGATCAAGACCGAAAATATCGCTGATAGACTGCGAGGTCTTGTAGCCAGGGATGACTCCGCTGGTCGATTCGCTTGGCGTATTTTGTCCGGGATTCTCGCATATTCGGCCGACATGCTTGGGATCGTCACCGACAACATCGTTAACATTGACCGGGCGATGCGTTGGGGATATGCCTGGGAGTTGGGCCCATTTGAGACATGGGACGTCCTTGGGGTCACGAAATCGGTGGCGCGCATGAGGACGGACGGGATTACGCTCCCTAGTTGGGTCGCTGATATCGCCGCTCACAATGGGTCTTTCTACCACCACGGTCCCAACGGCACTACTCAGGCCACCCCACACGGTAAATACACTCCGGTTTCCCAATCCACTCTCCCTTGAGAGAGTGGATCAATGTGAGATTGCACTTTTGGGTGAAGGCTTTTGTATGTCCCGGTTAGGCCTATGAACGGGGTTACTAGATCGAGGCTGGTCCTTCTGGCGGTAATCTCTCTCGGGACGCTGTCTTCCACCCTTGATGGCGGGATGGTCTCCGTTGCCTATCCTGCCATCGCATCAGCCTTTAATACAGACACCTCCACAGTACTGTGGATCACCGTGGCATACTGGGTCGTTGCGGTTGGTCTGCTGTTGACTCTGGGCTGGCTAGGAGATGTCGCAGGTCGACGTACCGTGTTCGCTTCCGGTCTGATCGTCTTCGGCGTCGGTCTCGGATTGACCTCGTTGTCCGTTACGATCTGGCAACTTATCGCGTTCAGGGTATTCCAGGGCGTGGGCTCGGCCATGGTACTCTCCAATCTCAATGCGCTGATCATCAATAACTTCCCGCCCGAGGATCGTGGTAAGGCCTTGGGAATATCTGGGGCGGTTGTGGGCTTTGGACTCACAGTCGGCCCCCTGCTTGGGGGATTATTACTCGATTACGTTGATTGGCGGGCAGTCTTTTATTCCAGGGTACCTATAAGTGCCATGGGAGCGATCTTGGTGTGGTGGTTGCTTCCGTCAGACCGTGTTTCAGAACGCAACTTTCCGGTAGATTTCCTTGGGGCTGTTGCGTTGTTTGGAGTATTGGCGTCCATACTACTGGTGATTAACCAGGGTGGAAGGTTGGGATTCACATCAATGCCAGTTATGGTCATGGGAGTGATCGTCACTATCTCCCTGCCGATCTTGGTCTGGTCAGAACGCAGGTCCGTGCGGCCCATCCTGGAGTTCGGACTCTTGCGGAGTCGCCAGTACGGCTTCAGTCTGCTGGTTTTGGTAAGTCACTATTTGTCCCAGGGCGGGGTTCTCCTCATAATGCCCTTCTTTTTGTTAACCGTCCTGGGATTCTCAGCTACCAAGATGGGTCTCTTTCTGGCGGCATTTTCACTGGGTAGGACATTCCTCGCCCCTGTGGCGGGCCAACTATCGGACAAATTCGGCACTCGCCCATTTCTGATATTGGGCAACGCCTTACTTGCAATGGCCTTGTTTTGGCTAAGTAGGCAGGGCACTGATGCCAGTGACCTAGCGTTACTTGGTGGGTTGTTACTGGCCAGTGCTGGCTCGTCATTCTTTGAACCCGTGGTCACCAGCGCTATTATGGGCTCGGTACCGGAAGAACGCACCGGTACAGCCTCGGCATCCATAGCCTTGGGACGCCAAACGGCGTTCGCGCTTGGAGTTACCTTGGCAGGGGCTATATTCGCCATTCGAGAGCGCGTCTACGGAGCGTTGGCGGGCTCGGAGGACCAGGTGGGAGAAGTGATCGCGAGGGCATTCGGGGACACGGTGCTGGCCGGAGGGATTGTTGCGGTGATGGCGGTTGTCTTTTCTATGGCGACATTGGGCCGGCAGATACATTTTGGAATTGACGATTAAGACCTACGATCGTAGTGGAGTGCCCGACTACTTACTAGAGGAAAAAGAGGGAAGGGAAATTGTTTTTCGAGGAGGTATCCTTATATTTATATTTCCGACATGGAAGCTGCTTCCATCTCCACATCCCCTGAACCGGGTACCAACTTAGCTGGTTTTCAACCGTGGATGGCGGGAGATGCTGGCTAGTAGGCGCCGCAGTGAGTCGCCAAATTCTTGAGTCTGCCATTGTCTGACCTCTGGGGAGTCGTACTCTTTGTCCAGATTTCCATTATCACGGGAAAGCCGTTCCAGGCTTGCCAAGGGCCAGAGCAGAGCCGGATCCAACTTTAGGGCCTTTCCCAACTCGGTGCGCCACACTTTCAGGCGTATAATTCTGTCCTTCGCCCGGGCTCTGTGGGCGGCGGTCATTTGTACTCCTGGTACGCGGGGGGGCCGCTTAACCGGGGGAGCATGACGTCCCTCTTTCAGAGCGTCTTTCACTCTACGAGCGAGCTCTCCTCTCGCGTAAGGACCGATGCCTTTGATCTCGAGTAGTTCCTGATCAGGAGTTCTCGCTAGGTCAATCAACACTGCGTCAGATACTATCTTGAAGGGGGGTACATCGCGGCGTATTGCCTCGTGTATCCGAAAGGCGTGCAGAGACCGGAGAATGGCCAGTGCCTTGGCGTCAAGGCTGGTGCTGCCCTTGATGGAAAAGACTGCTAGCTCGGGATCCTGGACATTGAATCGCACCGAGGACAGTCGGATGCACTCTTCAACGACCCATTCGATCCGGCCTTTTTCTGCCAGACGCTTTACTAGTACGTCCCGCAGGGCCATCAGGTGGAGCACATCGCCCACAGCATAGTTTATCGCCTCTTCGGTCAGGGGCCGGAGCCCCCAGTTGGCCCGCTGCAGCCGCTTGCTTTTGGGCAGATCTACGCCGAGCAACTCAAGTGTGACGGTGCCTAGTCCTAGCCTCTCCATACCGACGAAGGCCGCCGCGATGCTCGTATCAAACAAGCCGTTGATGCGAAAGCCCCAGTCCCGATCGAGGCTCCTAACGTCGTAATCTGCGGAGTGGAGTATCTTCTCGATTTTTGGGTCGCTGAGAATTTTTCCTAACGGCGCCATGTCGTCTATAGCTAGGGGATCTATTAGGAACGCTTTGTCATTGAATCCAATCTGGATGAGACAGATTCGTTCCGGGTAGCTGAAGAAGCCGTTCGCCTCCAGATCGAATGCTATTTGTGGTTCACGAGCTAGTCGCTCGGTTAAAGCAGCCAGTTCGCGACTGCTGGTAAGTATCGGGATAGAATCCTGTGACTTCAGAACTTCCTCCGATCAAAACAGGTGTCAATCCATTATAAGGGTCAATGTTTAATCTGTGTACATACCATTCTGGCTGGTGTTGCGCTACAGTAGATCGCGGCGGCGATGCCTTGTGCTCGTCGGACAATTCATGCCAAGGAGCCACCGATGATCGACGGCCCGGTATTGAGCAAAAATAGTGTTGTTGTTCTGTACATTGGTGGCAGGTTACCTTCATGGTACGCATTGAGCGCCGAACAGCAGGAATCTGTCTCGTTGGAGCATGTCGAGCTGATGTTGTCTATAGCCAAGAAACACCGAATAATGCAACTTGAGGGGTATAAACTTATGACGCCCATCGGTACTTGGCAGCGTTTCTGGCCGATCGAATTTCCAGATATGGAGGGGGCTGAGGCCTGGATCGAGGCCGAGACGTTGCCTCCTTATGGCCTTTACGGCCACTACGAATACTATTTGGCCAGGAGGTGGGGCAAGCAGTACTTCGATACGTGGGTCACCAATCCTCCGGCGCCTACTGCGCCGTCGACTGGTGATCCAATATTCATTCCCAATCTCGAAGAAGATAAGAGTAGTACAGTTGTCCTGCTTTTTGGTAGGTCTCAGCCAGGCGCCGCGGCAGTATCGTCGGAGGAGAGGGGCGATCAAGAGTACATCGCTTTGATGAAGTCCGTAGCGGCTGAGTATGATCTGATGCGACTAGAGGCGTACCAACTTATTGGTCGCCAGCTCGACTGGCACCGCGTGTGGGTTATCGAGTTTCCGACCCAGGAGGGTGCCGAGGCTTGGATAGAAGCCGAGACTCAGCACCCTCACGGCCAATATGCCAATAATGCGTACCATCTGGCTCGAAAGTGGGCCCCCGACTACTTCGCGAGGTGGATGTCGCAATAATGGAGTAGGCTAACTACACAGTGCGAATTACCAAGGCCTTTGGAGGGAATGCCTACATGCCCAAAATACGGCGGGCGGTCTCCAGTAGCACTTTGGTCTGGACCTCTTCACGGATGGGCAGGTCCTCGAACTCGTTCAGCCAGCGGTCGGGGGAGAGGTAAGGGAAGTCGGAACCGAAGAGTACCTTGTCTTTGAGTCGCGTGTCGGTCTCGCGTACTAGTGCGTCGGGGATGTACCGCGGTGCCCACCCTGATAGATCCAGGTATACATTGGGTTTGTGTAGTGCCACGGCGATTTGCTCCTCGATCCAGGGCCACGCGGGGTGCGCCATGATGATCGTTAAATCAGGAAAATCCGCTGCCACGTCATCAAAGCCTGGTATCGGCCTAGCAAATTTCAACTTTAACCCTCCACCGCCGGGCATGCCGACACCCGCTGCGGCGAAGCCGGAGTGCATCAGTAGTGGCACACCCAAGGCCTGACACTTTTCGTACAGTGGGTAGAATCGTTCATCGTTGGGGAAGAACGCCTGATGTATCGGGTGGAGTTTTAGCCCCCGTAGCCCTAGGTCTTGCACCGATCGCTCCAACTCCTCAACTGCGGCCTTACCCTTCCATGGGTCAATAGTCGCGAATCCTATGAATTGCTCTGGGTGAGATTGTACGATCTCGGCCACGTAATCGTTGCTGTCGGGCACTTCTCCGGTGGTTGTCTCTGTATCAACAGAGAACACTACCCCCAAGATGTCCCACGCTGCGTACAGGGCCGCAAGTTCATCTCCCGTATCTACTGGCGCCGATTTCAATTTGAAGTAGCGCCGCAGACTCTGTTCGATAGCGATCTCGCCGAAACCCTGCTGCCTGGGAATGTGGACGTGCATGTCAATGGCGCGCATAATAGCCCTCCTAGTCTGTCAGTGTGGTCGTGACACACGAGTCCATAAACGAGGCTGCATGCCTCTGTCGCCTTAGCCCACGTACCGTCCCAAGAATGCTCCTCCGATTACGTGGAGGTGGCCGTGGGATTGAGTTTGGAGCGCGTCGTCGCCGAAGTTGGATAGGACTCGGAAGCCGTTAGGAGCATATCGGTGTCCTATTTGAACGGCCAAGTATGCCAATTTTGACATCAGCGAGCCACTACCCCACAACTCGTCTTGGGTGATGTGTCTGCGCGGCACCACCAGCAACATTATTGGTGCCCAGTCGAGAATGTTGTCGAAAACTACCGCCTCGTTGTCCTCGTAGTGGATATTGCCCGGCAACCTCCCGACTATGACACCGCAGAGGGTGCAACTCGCACCTGTGGTACTCAGCCCGGTGGCCTGACGCGGGATGTCTTGCGCTGCCGTACGGTGGGTCTGCGTTGTTTGTTACGGTAGTCGGGGGCATTTAGCCTGATGAGTTGTGATACGGAGGGATCCTGAATCCGGGATGTGATCGGGTCCAAGTTGTCGCCGAATTCCATCATGCTGGTAATCACCGTCGGTAACCTCGCGTTGTGCCGGTGGACGATGATCTGGTAGAGCTTCTCGACAGCCCAAGCACTACTCTGTTCCTTGCCAAGATCATCAAGTATTAGTAGGTGCGTGTTCTTGACCTCCTCGAAGACGCGGTCGTAGGTAACTGGACTTTCTGGGCCGAAGGTATACCGGAGATAATCCATCAACTCCGGCACGAAGGTGAACATGACTGGGGCACCAGTGGCGATGCGCGTCGCCGAGATGGCCACCGCCAAGTGCGTCTTACCTACGCCAGTAGGGCCTGATAGGGTCAGCCAGCCGTCCGGATCTGCGGCGAAATTCTTGGCCGCATTCAACGCGGCTTCAAGGCTGTCCCTCTGGCCGGTATTGGGGTTGTTTCCGCGGGCGTCGAAGGTATCGAAGGTCATGCGTTGCAGCATCTGGGGCTCGATGTGTCCGAGTCGACTGGCCGGCTCTGGGGTCCTAGATCGTAGCTCCAGTACCCGGCCAAAGCCTGGCGCCCGCAATCTGCTAGCGATCAGTTCATCCAATTGGTCGAGACGGCTCGCGGTAGTGATCACTGTGGGCAGTTCGGCGTTATAGCGCTGGTTTATTATTTGCCGAAGCTTTTCTTCGGCCCAAGGCGTTGTGCTATGGCTTCCCAGCCCGTCAAGAATCAGAAGGGGGGTGGTTCTCACCTGGTCGAATAGCTCTGAGTAGGCTACGTCGCTAGTCGGGCCAAAGGTTGCCCGGAGGTGATCCAGTAGATCCGGCACATGAGCAAAGAATACCACGTGTCCATTGTCGATCAGCCGGTTTCCTATGGCCGCCGCCATGTGGGTCTTTCCGGACCCGTGCGGGCCGATGATCGCTAACCAGCCCAGTGGGCTGGCACAGAATTCCTCGGACTCGCGATAGGCATTGCGGAACGTTTTGATGCTCTCAGGGTCATCGGTCAGCCCTTCGGGTTTTAGCAAATCGAAGGTGAAGCGTGCCAGCTCGCCTAAGTTACTGTAGCGCAGTAGCCGTTCGTGCTGATCAGCCTGCATATCGCGCTGCTGGCACTCGCAGGTGATGACTTGGCCGAAGTCGGGGTGTTCCACGGGTACGTCAATTGCCAGCCAGCCGCGGCCCCCACAGTTCGGACATGGTGGAAGCCTATCGGCGGTGCTATCGGGCGGCCTAGCGCCTGAAGTACTTCTGGTACCCAGCCTTCGCAGTATGCCTCCCAGGTCCTCCATCGGTTTTACCCTCTCGATCCCAGTTGTCCAGTATGGCTGCAATATACCGCCAGCTCCGTTTGTTGTTTTCGACCGCCTCTCTGAAGGCGTCTTCAATCCAGCTCGCGGGGTAGCTCTGCTCAGCCTCTCGGAGCGCGTCCGCTATCATGGGATTCAACATGCCCACGTTGTTCTCGTAGAGCGCGAAGATGTTTGGGCGTTCCACCGGATCTGCGGGCGGCCCCGGATCCTCGATATCTATCCGACGGACTTCATCAGTGGCATCAGACAAGGCCTTGCGGTCTGCGGGGGTGTTCAGCGCGTACAAGCGTCGCTGCCTGGCGCCGTCCCCGATCGTCCCGGTAGTAAGAGTGCCGCGGCGGACCGTATTGCCGAGGGCACGGCTCACTTCTGCGGCAGCGTCGCCACCGTCATATGATAACCCTCTGGCCAAAACCTGATCGGCCAAGAGTTCGTCATGGGTGACGAATCGTGGGTAGCCCTGTTTCTGGTGCAGAAGCCATATTACACGCAATAGGCATTTCAGTTCTGCGGCATCATCAATCTGCTCCAGCAGCGGTCCAAACACCGAGTTAGGTACTGGGGTGAAACGCACTTTTGAGGGGAACCCGGCAAATACCATCTAGGCGAACTCTCTCGACATGACCGATCGGTCCAAGCTTTCGAAGCGGACCAATTCCTCTCGGAAGTATAGGGGCACCGTACCGGTTTGGCCATTGCGGTGTTTGGCGATTAGAAGCTCGGCCCTGTTCCTAGGATAGGGCTCGGTCGGGTATTTGACGTCCCATTCCTCCGGAGTCGTGTATTTGTCTTCGCGGTAGATGAAGGCGACTACGTCAGCGTCCTGCTCTATACTGCCGGACTCTCGAAGGTCCGAGAGGATTGGCCGGTGGTTCGGGCGCTGCTCCGGGGCCCTACTGAGTTGAGAGCAGGCCAGCATGGGGACGTCCAGGTCGCGGGCGATCCCCTTGAGGGAGCGTGAGAACTCGCCCATCTCCTGTGCCCTGTTCTCGGACCGACTATTGCTGGCCAGGAGTTGCAAGTAGTCGACGATCACCAGGTCTAGACCCCGCTCGGTCTGAAGACGGCGAGCTTTGCCACGCATCTCCACAATTCCTTGTATAGGAGTGTCGTCAATGTACAGGGGTAACTCTGATAGTAGGCCGATGGCGTCGAGCACACGCCTCTCTTCTTCATCACTCACGAGCCCTAGGCGGAGTCGGTGACTATCGACGTTTGAATCACCCGAGAGTAGGCGGATGGCGATCTGTTCTGCAGACATCTCCAGGCTGAATATGCCGACGCGTGAGCCCTGTTCAGCGGCGTGGCGCGCGATATTAAAAGCCAAGCTACTCTTCCCCAAGCTAGGGCGTGCGGCCAGCACGATCATGTCGGACCGTTGCATCCCGTTCCCTAATAGTTCGTCGAGTTGCGCAAAGCCGGTCGGAACTGGCGCGAGGTGCTCTCCCTGGTCCATTTCAAGGG
This sequence comes from uncultured Dehalococcoidia bacterium, assembly GCA_964384845.1. GTDB lineage: Bacteria > Chloroflexota > Dehalococcoidia > Lucifugimonadales > CAJWER01 > CAJWER01. The sequence continues at coordinate 6,431 of CAYLLU010000024.1, read as the reverse complement.
ACGCCGTGCCTTCCATATAGGTGTCGAGCACTTCTCGGATGTGGACGAAGTCGCGTGTGCCCCGGCCGGACCGTACTCTGAACAGTAGGTCCTCGGCGCGACCGAGTGAAGTGTCCACGTCGGGATCGGCCTCGTAACCAATGGTAGCGATATCACCGGCCACTCCTATAAGCTGGCGCATTGTCGATGTGCGCTGCACGATACGACCATAGTGTTCTATGTGGACGGATGTAGGCACGGTACGCACCAGATGACCTAGGTAGGAGGTACCACCGACCTCCTCCAGCCTCTCTCGCAGAGAAAGTTCGTGGCTAACGGACACCTGATTGATCGGCTCGCCGCGTTGAGCCAGTGTGACGCAGGCATCGTAGGTCCATCGGGCCTTTGCGACGTAGAAGTCGTCTGGCTTTAGGAAAGCGGTCACCTTGGAGATGGCCTCGCCGTCTATCAGTACCGAGCCTACAACGGCTTCCTCGGCCTCTGGATCATGGGGGAGAAGTCGTTCAGCGTACAACTAGGCCCTTTCTACCGAGATTGTGTGAGACTGTTCTCGGCCATCTTACCGGATTTTTTCCAAGGAGAAAAGGTGAACCTTGCGACAGGAATTTACTCTCAGCAAATCTCTTTTCAACAGTGTGCTAATGTCCGGTATTGGTGGTTCGACTTGGCGGGAGGATGCGGTACCAAGTCACAAGGACGTGAACCAAGGTATTTCGATTGAAAGACGGATGGTCCGGATGGCTCACCGATGAAGTCTAGTGGCGCCATAGTGCGGCTACCCGGCGTATTGGACTGCTAAGAACTGTCGCTCTTCTCGTCAGATTTGGGGGTGTTTTCCGCGATAAAATCTGTGGGATCAGTATCATTATCCGCATCATCGGCATTATTGTCGAATGTATCTTCGTCGTCTGCCGTAGTCTCATCGACCTCGGCAGAGCCGGATTCGGTGTCGCCTTTCGGCTCATCGGTCACATCTGCTTCTCCGGGGGATTCGGAGGCGCCGTCGGCGGGTTTCGCGTCGTCATCTTCCTGTTCACTAAGACTTGCCAGGTATTCTACCGGGTCGGTGCCCGCGGGGTAGACCACCACAGAAATGTCGGTAGAGACCTCTGTATGGAGCTTGATGCTGATCTCGTAGATTCCGATCTGCCGTATCGGCTCCGGTATCTGTATCGTGCGCCGGTCAATTTCGCGATCTGTCAACTTAGCTACTTCGTCGGCGACGATCAAGTTGGTCACTGAGCCGTAAAGTCTCCCGCTGGCCCCTGCCCTCATTTCCACATTTACTTGGGCACCATTTAGTTCAAGACTCAACTCTTTCATGTCGGCCAGTGTCTTGATCCTCTTGGCCTCCGCTTCTTGGCCAAGGCGTTTAGTACGTTTAAGAGCCTCAATTGTGGCCGGTGTTGCAAGGGATTGTGGAATTAAGTAGTTTCGAGCGAATCCGTTCTTAACTTCCTTGACATCCCCACCTTGGGCGACGCCTGCTACATCTTCAAGAAACACTACTCTCATTTTTTAACTCTTTCTTTTCTCTTTCTTCTTCTCGGGAGGACAAGACCGACCGAGGATGGGCGGTGATAGGACGCGGTGATTATACCATTGTCTACAGGTGGTTGTGTGGGACTACTCCCAGCATTAGAAGGACTACCTGTGGCAGTGTATGTCATTGACAGGTTGCCACGCTGGGCACTAGAATTCTGTGTAGGAAACAATCTATACGATCTATAACGGAAAGAAGTGCGTTCGAAATGTTGAAAATACGATTGAGGCGCGTCGGTGCTAAGAAGCATCCAAGCTACCGCGTAGTAGTGGCGGACTCGAGGGCGGCCCGTAATGGTGCGTTCGTGGAGCAGATCGGCCACTATGATCCTATGACTGATCCTCCCACCATCACACTTAACGAGGAGAAGGCCCGGGAGTGGATTAAGAAAGGCGCACAGCCCACTGAGGCCGTCGCACGTATGCTCACGAGGCTTGAGAACCAGGCGGAGGCTGCGGAGGCTGCGGAGGCTGCTGGTTGATGAAGGAACTTGTAGAATTCATTTCGAAAGAGATCGTCTCCTATCCCGACGAGGTTAGGGTTTTCAATGAGGAGGAGGATGGCCGTGTCGTTCTTCACCTTGAGGTCGCTCCCGACGACAAAGGTAAAGTCATTGGTCGGCAGGGGCGAGTGGCCGAGTCCATTCGAATACTCCTTAGGGTCGCGGCTGTCAAACAAGACAGCCGTGTCACTCTCGACATAGTCTAGCGGCGCCCTGCTCTCACCTCCTAGGCCAGTGTCAGAGTCTCCAGCCGAGAATCCACTCATTAACCACCCCGAACCAGTCCTTGTGGGTGTGATCATGGGGGCGTGGGGACTCGGAGGCCAGGTAAAGGTACGGTCCTATTCTGACGACCCTCTCCGATTCGCAGTCGGGCGTACCGTTCATATCGATGGCCGACCCGCACAGATCATGTCATCAAGAGTCGCGGGAATGGCACTGGTTATCAAATTCGACATCGTCGCTGATCGCTCGCAAGCAGAGGAAATGCACGGTAAGACATTAACGGTCCCTGCCAAAGAGTTGGAGCCGTTACCCCAGGGTTCCTATTACCACTACCAAATCATCGGCATGCTGGGGCATGATGAGGAGGGGGCGTGCCGCGGTGAAATCGTGGAGATCATCGTTACCGGCTCAAACGATGTTTACGTGGTACGCGACGGTAAACGAGAAACCTTGGTACCTGCGTTGTCAGAGATCATCATCTCGATAGATACACACCCGAGATCTAATAGTATGGTGGTGCGCCTTCCCGAGGGCCTCTGATCCTTTTTGACCGCTCATATGCCTCGTGCTAGAATCGGAGAACGGCCTCTTTTTAGAGATCAAAAGGGTCCACCTATGTTCTTGGTATCCTCGTTCTCCGAGTAAGATCTCCATAAAGTTCTTAGGAATTGATAGATGTCTGGTCACTCCAAATGGTCGACTATAAAACACGGTAAGGCCGTTGTGGACGCGCGCCGTAGTCAGGCTTTTACAAAACTCTCCAAGGAGATCATCATTGCTTCCCGAACGGGTGGTAATGACCCTGACATGAATTTCCGGTTACGGCTGGCTGTACAGAAGGCCAGGGATAATAACATGCCTGCCGTTAACATAGAGCGCGCGATTAAGAACGGCAGTGGCGAAGACGGAAGTCAAGTCCAGATGGAGGAGTTGACCTACGAGGGGTACGGGCCTGGAGGCACGGCTATCTTGCTCCAGGTGCTTACTGACAACAAGAACAGGACGGTGTCTGAGGTCCGCTCTGCCTTTACCAAGATAGGTGGTAGTATGGCCGAAGCCGGTGCAGTATCTTGGCAATTCGAACAGAAGGGCATAGTAGTCATTATCGCTGACGAGGACCAAGTAGATGACCTGACCCTTGCCGCCATAGATGCTGGCGCCGATGAGATCGAATCAGTAGACGATACACTTCATGCTTACATTGCTCCGGAAGCGATGGAAGGATTAAGGCGAATCCTTGCTGAATTAGGCGCAGAGACCCAGTCCTCTGAACTTGCAATGGTGCCCAAGAACACCATTGCGCTGGACGAGAAGACGGCTATGCAGACACTTCGACTCTTGGACCAGCTTGAGGGATTGGAAGATATCCAAAAGGTCTTTTCCAACGCCGATTTTCCAGACGAGACGTTGGAAATTTACGCTAACGCTGTATAGGGGACTGGGTGATTGATGTTGGGTGCCAGATGTTGGGTTCCAGGCCAACCCCAAAACCCACAACCAAACACCCGTTTTCTTCTCCATCGATAGGAGGTACCCCTTTGCGGGTGTTGGGAATAGCCCCCGGAACGTACAAGATGGGTGTGGGCGTTGTTACCTCCACTGGCTCCAACTTGGAGATGGTATACACTGGAGTAATCAGTCCCAAAAGGGATGATCCGATTACAAAGAGGCTTATTTTTTTGTTCAATGGGCTTATTGGTGTCATTGAGGAATGGCGGCCGACCGCAGTGGCCCTTGAGGAGCCTTTCACTGGACGTAACGTCAAGGCCGCTATGGCCATAGGCCATGCTCAAGCCGTCGCCATGCTTGTGGCTGCAAGGTTCTCGCTCGACGTATCTGGCTATGCGCCGAGTCAGGTCAAGCAGGCTGTTACTGATCACGGTAGCAGCTCCAAAGAACAGGTGCAGGAGATGGTCAGGATACTACTGAACCTTGATGAGGCGCCCACATCGTCCGACGCAGCAGATGCCCTTGCCATCGCAATTTGCCATATCAACGCTAGTCAGGTCGCGGATCTGGACATTCGGGAGTAGGCTGTTGTCGTGATTACCGGAATAGACGGAACACTCGCTGGTACAGGCCCCGAATGGGCGGACGTTACGATTGGTGGCGGCGTTACTATGAGGGTCAATGTCCCTGATCCGGATGCTCTTGGCGCCGTTGGCGATGTTGTCCACCTTTTCACCACGTTGCAGGTGCGTGACGACAGTCTTACCTTGTATGGCTTCACGACTAAGGAAATACGTATGGCCTTTGAAGCGCTGATTATGGTAAACGGGGTCGGTCCTAAGGTCGCCATTTCCGTGTTGTCCACTATGAGTACGGACTCTCTCGCTCATGCCATCTCTACAGGTGATCCCGCCGCATTCAAGGTCGTGTCCGGTGTCGGTACCAAGACCGCCAATCGAATCATCCTTGAGTTGAAGGGTACGCTGGACTGGCTAGAGATGTCGACTGCGCCACAGATCAAAGAGGATCGGAACCTTGTCGATGCTCTCACCTCTCTCGGATATTCGGAGTCTGAGGCGATGGTGGCGATCGCTGCGCTGCCCGGGGGTGGGCCGATGACTCTAGAGGAAAAGGTCAGGGCTTGCCTCGAGCGGATGGGGTTTGAGTAGACGCCTATGGATTCCATCTATGACGCGTGGGCGGACTTGTACGACTCCGTCTATTCTTATGTTCGAGACGATATCCCTTTCTACATTGAGGAAGCTCTCGCTGCGGGGGGGCCTGTGTTGGAACTAGGCTGTGGTACTGGCCGTGTCACTATTCCCATAGCAGCCGCAGGCGTCGACATCACTGGGGTTGATTCGTCTATGGCGATGCTGACGGTGGCCCGTCGTAAGGCCGAGGTTTTGCCGGAATCAGCCAGACTGCAACTTGTCGAGGGGGATATGCGAGAGGGGTACCTAGGACAGAAATTTAACTTAGTGATAATACCCTTCAGAGGTTTTCTAGCCCTGATGACAGTTGAGGACCAGATGAGTGCGCTGTCCATTATTTCCTCCCATCTGGTGCCCGGCGGGAAGCTGGTCTTCGATGTCTTCGTCCCCGACCTCGATACGCTGGTTCAGGAGAGCGACGCCTCTTACCACCTACGTGACGTTACCGACCCGGAAACTGGGCGGCGGCTCGTGCTGTGGCACCAGAATGCATGTGATAACCTTGCCCAGACCATGGACGCAAGGATAACCGTCGAGGAGCTGGACGAAATGGGGGTGGTCGAAAGACGCTGCTATCTCGATTTCCAGTTGCGTTACGCTCATCGCTGGGAGCTGCACCATCTGCTCACCACCTGCGGCTACACTGTCGATAACTTGTATGGTAATTTCGACCGTACCCCCCTAGGTGAAGATAGCGCCGATATGGTTTGGGTCGCTACACGCTCCTGAAGCCCCTTATACAACAATTAGACAACTAGAGCGTGACGTTCTCCGATGTCGGAGGCTCATTGGATGATGTCCAGTAGGTGGTGCCCGCTACCACCGTGTTGAAGTCCGTTTCCTCCCGTTCCACCTACCGAATATCTTCGCCGAACCGGAGCCATATTTAGGCGCCGTTTTGGGGTGGTCCCTGGGGCATGGATTCGGACAATTAGGTCAGCCGCCTGAAGATCATGGCGGCTATTTCAAATACCAGGTACTGTTTCGAAGTCTAGTACGAGTTCAACAATTTCGATCACCATACGGTCACTACATATGGTGTTCATCGGGGTTGGGATGGGTAATATGCTGTTAACCATCGATGGTATCGCAATTAGGATCGTGCTGGTCTTCACACTTTAGTCGGATGACTTGTCTGACGACCTAAAGGGCGAAGGTTCAAGTGCGTGGGAGTTATTATAGACTACGCAGCGATGCAAGTAGGTAGGTATGGTGGAGACGGCCACACGGATGCGGCCCGAGAACCGTTAAGTGCCACTGGGCTGCAGTCTCCCGGACAAGATGAGGACCCCCGATGCTCAGCAACATCGGGGGTCAGCTCAAGGAGGAGCCAGCGTAAAAATTTGTATTTGAACGCTAGCAGCCCGATTATACTATATGGTGTGGGGAAAAGCAATGTAATCCACAATATATAGAGTAATATTGTTAAAGCGAGGATTAATCTGAGGCTTGGTTTATCGTATTAAACTTGGCCGCTTTCTAATGGATGAGTGGTGGC
>CAYLLU010000023.1:0-27568 GCA_964384845.1 uncultured Dehalococcoidia bacterium | reverse complement strand
TATGTTTCCTCCTGAGCTAGAGCTTTGACAAACATGCTATCGCCCGCGCTAACCATTTGTCAATAACTTTTCAAGTCTTTTCTTAAATGTTTTCAATTATTATCAAGGCTTTCAGGCAAAGGCAGGTCCAAAAGGCGATGTGAAGTGGTATGGGTGATGATCGAGACGAGTGTGGCAATACTGGGTCAGGGATAGGCAACCCAACAGCTCTACTTGTAAAAATTATTGGAAATCTCTCTAAATGTTGTGTGTCCAGTCTCTTAGGATTGAAAAGAGAGGTATTGTTTGGGATTTGTCTCCCCTTAACACCGGAGGCAGCTAAATCGCGGCTTAAAACGAATGTCTATAGCTATTTCCATCCAACGGACATGCCATAGCTCGTAGTGTGTAAAGCTCTTTCCTCTGTATATATCTATGGGGAACGTGCGAGGAATGTTCGTGGTCCGCCGGGGAACTTTGTCTATGTTTTGTGACTCAAAAAGATAACGATGGGCGTATAATCGTCGACTGCCATGGCAAAGTTCGTAGTCAATATCCGGTATATGATGTAAGTGGGAACCGCTAGGATGATCCTCGGTTTTCTAGATTCGTTTTTGTATCGCAGATTCTTAGGGGATAGGTGGTAGCGACACTACCCTCCCCTACCCTGAACCCCTCAAGATAACCGGGATCAATCGCCTGTAGAATAATGGGATGGTGGCTGAAGGGAGATATTCTTAGAGTGTACCAATAGAAGTACTACCAATTGTTTTCGGTCTCCTCTCAGCCTTCTCCAAATAAAAGGTGATGCGATAGTCGGGGCCGGAATCTCGGAGTCAACGTGCGGTGTGTTCCCGGCCCCGAAACCGTCATATGTAAAGGGTTTACGCCTATCGGCGGGTTGACCGTGTTTGGAGGGCCTTGCTACACTCGCCGTATACGCGGTGTCCCAGTAGCTCAGTGGACAGAGCGGCTGCCTTCTAAGCAGCGGGTCGCGGGTTCGAATCCCGCCTGGGACCCCAACCACTTCTGACTGTATTTTCCCGGGGCCGGCGCGTGGCAGCGCCGTCAGGGACACTGAATACGCTCACCTCGTTTTCACCTATCTTGGCAGCGTTCAGTTGCTTGTTGAGTGAGTCTATCTCCACATAAATCGAGATCTCTACTGCCGTTGTAATTTTGCTAATGTGGCGTTTGGTCTTGGACGCTCTCCAAACATCATGCGGCGCAACCTGCTTCCCCTGGGACTTGAACTTTGCATACAGACGTTCCCGGTTCAGTTGGCTGGGCGGTGTGATCTATGCCATCTTGACACTCCCAGTTTTCGAGTATATGGTTGCCGAATCCGGCCAAGCGCAGGTTTAGTGACGCCTGACACTCGAGTGTTGAAGGGCTTTCCGGAGGTCGTTCATAAGGTTATTGGATCAAGTATTTTCAATTGCCCTAGTACTCTCGGAATCAGAGAGACGGTTTGTCAGTACCAGTTTCAAAGACGCCCACGTTAACATAGGATGCGAAGGGGAGATTACTATGAAATATCTCAGTATTGTTGTAGTGATGACCGGGCTTGTCTTTCTTATTTTAGGTTGTGGGGGGGGTGGTGACCCCGTTCTTCCTGAGTTCGATACTGGCTCTGATTTTGGGACACTGAATATTAGTATGGATGATTACAAATTCACCCCGGAAAGAATTGATTTGGTATCTTGCCAAAAAATACGTGTTATTCTCACCAACAATTCGGTGACGAATGATCACGTTTTCACAGTTGGTTATGGCGCAATCAGGCAAGGGGATTCAACTACCGGATTTGAGAATGATTGGTTTGAAGGTGTTGAAGTGGCAGTTACTGGCCCCGTCAAAATGGTGAAGGCTGGTGGGGCAATATTGACTCGTGAAGATGATGGACTTGTGCAAGATGATGCTAGTGGCTTCACAGTAATCAAATCTGCTTCTAGCCAGCCTACAATCATCGAATTCATTGTCCCCATTACAGTTGGAGATTTCGAGTTCACATCATACCGGAAATATTATAAGGACGGGATGAAAGGTCTCATAAAAGTGTTCCCTATGGATCTTCCTCCAAAAGGTTGGGCTGGAGCGTGGAGAAAAGCGCCAGACAAATGCGCATCCTGATGACTGGGAATGCTTTGACCGTAGAGATTTTTAACACTTAAGCGTGTTTTGACATGGTTTTTGGTGGTCATGTATTTGGGCCAATCGGTGTATTGGTCAAATTATTATGATGCATATCGATCAAGAGCCAATAGTGCGACTCTGAACCACTTGTAGAATCCGATCCTGTTCCAGGATTGTTGAGTGTGTTACCGGGAGGGGTGTCTCTATCCCCTCACGCCCGCTAATCAAACAGACTCCAGTTACCGCTATGCCTGCAGGGGGGGCCATTTTGTCTGGCTGGCGCTACACATTTTCCTCTCTAGCGAATCGCGACTTCCGGTTCCTGTGGACTGGTATGTTGTTCATGATGGGCGGCATGAATATGTGGACGATCGCTCAAGGGTACTTGGTATACGAGATTACCGGATCGGCCAAGATACTCGGACTTGTCACCGCCGGTTGGGCAGTGCCGATGCTAAGTCTGACGCTCTTCGGCGGAGCCCTCGCGGACCGGCTTGAACTCAAGCCCATTATTCAGGTGGGCCAGGCGAGCCATGCCGTTGTGGCACTCGCGATCGCCGTATCCATCTCCACCGGTATAGTGGAGTGGCCCTATCTACTTGGAGCATCTATGTTCAACGGAATACTGTTCGCTTTTACTGGTCCGGCACGCCAGGCGATCATCCCTCAAATTGTGGGCCAGGAACACATTTCTAATGCTATAGCACTCAACTCCGCAGGTATGAGCTCCGTGGCACTGGTAGCGCCGGCCGTCGCCGGTGTCCTCTACGCCGCCATTGGCCCTGATGGCGTCTACTACGTCATGGTAGGAATTTGGGTACTATCGGTGACTCTAACGACGGCGATTCACAAGCCGGTGAAGATTGCCTCACACGCCCAGGTCTCCATTCGGAGAGATATAAAGGCCGGACTCTCCTACGCCGGGCACAATCGGACCATCCTGCTGCTTTTGGGCGTCATGCTGGTGCACGTGGTCTTTTCCATGCCATTCCAGATGTTGCTGCCGGTGTTCGTGGTCAATGTCTATGGTATGGAGTCTGAAGCCTTCGGTTGGCTGGTGAGCATGATCGGTCTGGGCTCGCTACTTGGATCTTTAGGAATCGCGTCCATCGGTCCGTGGAGGCGTGGACTGTTGGTGATTTTTGGGGGATTTATCGCTGGGTTTGCGCTGCTACTTGTTGCGACAATACCGATTTACACGGTCGCGATGGGCGTTATGATACTGATGGGGCTGGGCAACATCATTCCCATGGTCCTAATTACGGCCCTGATCATCGAACGGGCAGATGAACAATACAGGGGGCGTATGATGAGCATCATAATGCTGATGTGGGGGCTAATGCCTCTTGGTGTGACGCCTTTGGGTATCGCAGTGGACTTGGTTGGAGGGCGGCAGACGGTCGGATTCATGTCCGCGGCTCTTCTAGTGGTGTTTTTGGTGATCCTAATTACGCAGAGGGGTCTGCGTGAATTAAAGTAGTCATTTGGGCTGCTGCTCCGATGCTACCGGTACGGCAATTTTCCCGATCTGATGGGAGGACACCGCTCTTGGACCCGCCTAGACATCACTGACTTGTGGTTAACGACCACACCTTTTTATTCCCTGCCCGCAATCTGGGGATATAGGTATGGCCCTGCTGTGTCTGTTATTTTATTCGCTTGATCTTAGCCGATGGATACAATCGTATACGTGGGGGTGGAATTGAGAACTACGTCGACGATGGCAGTCTAGCGCCGGATTCAAGTCAGCAAGAGTGATGATTATCGAACTTGGCCGTGCAGTTCCGTCCAAGCGTATGACGGGCCATCTATCTGTCCTGAATTACTCGATAGTCAGGTTACTTCTAAGAGAAACGAAACCGAATTCGAAGTATTATGTGATAGTAGCACGGTGCGCAGACACAATTTATGGTTTGGGTTAGGTAAGGTTAGCGCCTTTGAATACTGGCAGGTGTGCTTACCCCTAATTGCCTCCTGGAGCACTAACACAAGATAGGCAGCCTAGGGTGTTCTCCGGCTGTTTATTTTGATCAGGCTATTTAGATATTACTACGAGCGGCGGAGGGCTTGGCCTGACATGGATCCTGTGCACTGTTCGGCGTCGACGGCAATCGTGCCGTTGACGAGGACATAATGCATGCCTACCGGGTACTGGGCTGGATCGTCGTAGGTCGCCGTGTCGATTAAGCGCTCAGCGTCGAAGATTACTATATCTGCAGCGTAGTCCAATTCGATGCGGCCACGGTCTTTTAGTCCGAATCTACACGCCGGATTGTCTGTCATACGTTGCACCATCGCCTCCATAGACATCACTGGGTGTTTGCGCCGTAGCCTGCCTAGTAGTCGAGGGAATGTGCCATAGGCTCGAGGGTGTGGTCTAGAATGGGCGGTTATGGAGTCGCTTCCGACCATGTAGTCGGGCCTCGACATAAGGTCCACTGCGTCTCGGGCCGATTGTTCCCAGCCTGCCAGATCGGCTGGTGGAGCCTGCAGGAAGCCCACCGTAAGCTTCTCTTCCAATAGTAGGGTGCAGATAAGTTCGCCTGGTGAGATCCCCCGTTGTTGGGCGGCGTGCGAGATGGACCTGCCCTGAAGATGACGGTTCTGCTCTGAGGGCACGTGGGTAAGTATACTGTCGTCCCCTGCTACCCTTATGTGTTGTTCGTCGATCTGGGTCGCGATGCGGCGCCGGCTTACCGGATCTTGGAGCGACTCCAGGATTGCGTCAGGGCCGCCCTCGTTAACTTCGGGAGGGAGGAACATCATAGGGTAGCCACTGCCCGTGGGGTATGGATACAGTTCCATGGTGCAGTTGACCCCCTCGGCTTTAGCGCGATCTATCTCTTCCATCAGTTCTGCGGTTTGTCCGGCATCCTCGACACTCGTTCGAAAGTGCGAGAAGTGGACATTCACCTTGGACCGTCGCCCTATCTCAAGGGCCTCGGTGACCCCGCCGCCGCCAAAACCCCGCTCGGGGTGGACGTTTCGGAGGTGAGTAATATATGTGCCACCATACTTGGCGACCACCTGGCAAAGTTCAATCAGTTCTTCAGTGTCGCTCCAAGAATTCGGGAAGTATGACATGCCGGTGGAGAGACCGATTGCGCCCTGCTCCATACCATTAGCTACGATGGTCTTTGCAGTCTTCATGGCGTCACCAATTAGCGGCTGATCGTGAAAACCTACGGAACTGATCCTCAGCGCTCCGTGGGGGATTGGATAAGCGATGTTTATGGCGGTGCAGTTATGGTAATTGCCGAGGAAGGTTTCGACACTGTCCGTAGCGATATTCTCTGGGGGCAGACCGTAGATGCCAGAGAGGTACCGACGGTACATAAGATAATCTTCGGACGACAGTGGTGCGTATGACAGACCATCTTGCCCTAGTATCTCGGTGGTGATGCCTTGGCGCAGGCCATTGGCGTGCTGCGGGTCAAGAAGCAGTGCGCCATCAGAGTGGGCGTGTGTGTCGATGAAGCCAGGCGCGACGGTCAGTCCGGTCGCATCAATGGTTCGCCTGCCACTTGCGTCCGATAGATCTCCGAGTGCGGCAATATTGTCGGTAGTGATCCCGACGTCCATTGGGACGCCTGGCGTTCCGGTGCCATCGACCACAGTGCCTCCCAAAATAAGCACGTCAAACATGATTGCCTCCAATTTCAGATCGTATGTGTGTAACTAACGCGATGGTGATTCTATGTCACTTGAGAGGTCCAGTGGCGAGTTTAGGGCACTACGTGAATTAATATGACACCTGGCGACTATGTTTCGGAGATCTAATGTTATCCGAATGAGGATGCTCGTGCTGTCGACCTGAACAACGGCCCTACGTCATAACTTGGTTGATTTCTAGTTTGGAATGGAGGGCGTCTACTGATGTGCACTAAGATGACTTTCATGGTCAGTCTACTAGCTGGGTCTCTTGAAAAAAAGAAAATATTTCGTGGAAGGACAATTTCTATCCCCAGATAATGTAGTAAAGCCGCACTTCACACCCTTTTTAGTAGCATTCTGGGCGCCTAACGGGGTCTAACAAACACCTTTGCCAGGGTCCTGTGAGTTGGAACGGGTTCAGGGTTACATAGGGCACGTTCTTCGGATTCTTCGATCCCCTGCCCTATGACATATCTCGGAGACGGATGAGATGAAGATCTACGGCGCCTGTGTTGTCGCGATAAGTGTGGAGGACAAGGACTATATCCTGCTCGCTCGTGTAGACCATATCCGGGTATCCGCAGACGTAGCCAGGAATGTGTTCGACATCGTCGTCGCTGTCATAAAGTTGCCCCAATAGTTCCCAATTGTTACCGAAGTCATGGCTGACACTAAGGCTGACTCCACGTCTGGACGGATCTTCATCACGGTAGGCGCAAGCGATCGCTCCGGAGCGTAGGTTCCATAGCTTGATGTTGGAACCCTTGAAGTTAGTGGGTTGTATTGGCGACCAGGTACGTCCTTCGTCCTCGGAATAGGAATAGACACTCTGCAGTGTGACGTGTTCGCGTATGACGGCCAGGAAGCGTCCGTCAGACAGTCGCACCAGATCAGTGTCGCTATAGTTGCGTTCCGGGTTGTTGGCGATGATGACCGGTGCCGAGTATTCGTAATCTGGGGCTTTTGAAAATGTAACCCCAGAGTGCCACTGAATGTCCCTACCCAACGTCCCTATCGCTGCCAATAGAAAGCTGCCATCCGAGAGCGGATGAGGATTGCTGGCGCCATACAGTTCTGTCCATTCGGGAAATATCCTTATCTCCGGACTTGGATCAGACCATGTCTGACCACGATCCGTTGAGTCTATGGAACCGGTGTACCAACTTGCAAATGGCTCGTCGCCTCCCAGGGAAAAATCTATTTTGCAGGCTCCCAGAACGATACGGAGCATATTCTCAGAAAATTTTACGAAACCGCCCATATTCATACATCTGTGACCCGGACGTGCCAAGAGGGATTCAGGCTCAGACCATGTGATCCCGTCGTCATCGGACCTAGTGAGCATTAGGGCACTTTCAGTCAAGGCTGGGTTGTCGCCTTGACTGAAGGACAACAGGAGCCGGCCCGAGTCCATTCTCACTATGGACGGTGCCATCAGCTGCTTGAGCTTGCCCGTTTGGAACAGAGTTGTCGCTGAGACGACTTTTAGTGGGGAGCCTGATTGTATGTATGGATTAGGGGCGGTCATTTCTTATACTGTTAGATAATCTGGTTGATGCCAAGGGGCTTGATATTAGAGATTTGGAAAAATTGAATTAGGATATCATGCCAATTGGGCTTACGGCTCCGACTCAATTGTCGGGACTCCTAGCTCGTGAATCTGCTCTACGAAGGCGGGGACATCCTCATTGAAGATATTGGTCAATGCGTTGGTCTGTTTTGCTATACGTATGGAGAGTAATTTGAAAACCTCGTAGGAGTTGCGGGTTGGGATTGCATCGGCACTAGCAACTACCTCGGTCAAACTTGCCAGCGCGTTGACCAATTTTGGAAGTGGCTCTCCCATTTGTCCGCGCTCACTAGTGGACCAGGTCGGGATAAGTCGATCCTCGATGTTGCTGAGCTTTCTAATAATGGTATCGCCGGACTCCGATAGTACCAACCCGAAGACTTTGCCCCGCTTTTGCCACGCCCGGATTTGGCGACGAACCTGTCGCAGCGAGTTAATGCTGTCGTGGGTCTCGGAGAGCTTGTCGCGAATGCGGAGTTGGAGCGAAAGCTGTTCCGATAATTCTTCGTCAGTGGCCTCAACCCTGGGGTCTGCCAATATCTGGAATCGCTGGGTTTGAGACTTACCACCGATATTAAGTCGGACCGTGTAGGTGCCGGGAGTGGCAAATGGCCCTTTAAGTATTGGCCCCGCGATGAGGTTTTCGATGTCGTCGCCGGGGGCCTCACGGGCGGCCTCGTGACGCATGTCCCAGACGATGCAGTTCATGCCGGATTTTCCACTGACCTCTAGACGTCTGACCGTGCTACCCTTTGTGTCTAAAAACGTCAGTTCGGCACATTGCTCGGGATACTCTTGCAGGTTGTAGGTAACGATCACTCCTTCTGGCGGGTTCTGTCCTGCGTCCAGGAATGCTCGAGTGTAATCGCCATCTGGAGTCGGAATTTCCTCAAAGGTCGCCCCGACACCTAGGGCTGGCCAATAGTTCTTGCCGGGACCTATCCGTTCGTTCGTGATGCCGCCGATAGTTGGTAACAGTCTGTATGCGGGCTCGGGCTTGAAGAGGTGAGAGGGTTTGCCCATGATGTCGTCCGTGATCTGTCGTAAAGGTGCCAGGTTGTCGAGGACCCAGAATGAGCGGCCGTGGGTAGCTACGATCAGATTTCCGTCTTTGACAACGAGGTCGTGGATAGGCGTGATCGGCAAGTTGTATTGTAGTGACTGCCAGGAGTCGCCAGCGTCGTGGGAGAAGAAGACACCCGATTCGGTACCTATATAAATCAGTCCGCGTCTTACGGGGTCCTCACGTACCACCCGTACGAACTCGTTTTTGGGGATACCGGTAGTGATGAGCTGCCATGTGACGCCGAAATCAGTCGTCCGGTACAGGTAAGTTGAGTTGTCGTCGAGCTTGTAGTTCCACGCGGCTAGGTAGGCGGTGTTGAGGTCGTGAGGGGACTGTTCGATCATGCTGATAGTGGCCCATTTGGGCAGGCCAGGAGGAGTAATTTCGGTCCAGGTGGCACCGGCGTCGTGGGATATATGGACCTGGCCATCATCTGTCCCGGCCCAAAAAAGACCAACTTGATGGGGCGATTCGACAAAAGAGAATATGGTGCAATATATCTCAGCGCCGGACACGTCGCGACTAATGGGTCCGCCCCCTGGTTCGCCCTTGGAAGGATCATTACGCGTGAGATCGGGCGAGATCACCTCCCATGTGGTGCCCTCGTCAGTGGAACGGAAGACGCGGTTAGCTGCCACATACAGTATGCCGGGGTCGTGGGGCGATACGACAATGGGGAATGTCCATTGGAAGCGGTACTTGATATCCTTCGCGCCCAGACCATAGGACATTTCGGGCCACACGGTGATTATCCTGGCTTGTCCTGAGCCGTGGTCATAGCGCAGGAGTGCACCGCCACCGCCCGGAGCACTACCGATGGCCCCGGAGTAAACGATGTCAGAATTGTCGGGTCGGACTACTATGTATCCACTTTCCGAGGAGCCTACAGAGTAGCAATCAGGCCAGACTATGGCTCCTTTTTGCGAGCGGTTCGGGATGCTGATGGCGGTATTATCTTGCTGGGTGCCGTAGACTCGATACGGGAACTGGGTGTCAGTGGTCAAGTGATAGAACTGAGCCGTGGGCTGGCTGATTATTGTGGACCAGGTGTCACCACTGTCGTAGGAGGTACAGGCACCCCCGTCGTGGCCCACAATCATCCGACGGGGGTCAGATGGGTCCACCCACAAGTCATGGTTGTCGGAGTGGGGCGTTGTCATCATTGTGAAGCTGTGCCCTCCGTCGTCGGATCGCCAGGCCTGGACAGGCAGCGTCCACATCGTATCGGGATCAGTAGGGTGCGCGAAGATGTGCTGATGATAAAAGGGACGCTGTCTGACAATGGTACTATCGTTAATGCGGTCCCAGGTGTCTCCATTGTCGTCGGACTGGAGTAGCACACCGTCTTCGGCCTCGACGATTGCCCATACGCGTCCACTCTGCGCTGGAGAGATGGCGACTCCGATGCGTCCCTTTATGCCGTCTGGCATCCCTGGGCGATCCGTGAGATCGGTCCAAGTGTCGCCTCCATCGGTAGAACGCCATAGGCCCGACTCTGGACCAGCGCTGGTCAGGCTCCAAGGTGTCCTGCGGGCCTGCCAGATGGCCGCGAAGAGTATGCGGGGATTTTGCGAGTTCATGGACAGGTCGATGGCGCCCGAATCTTTGCTCTTGAACAGGATATGTTCCCAGTTCTGGCCACCATCCTTTGATCGGAAAATGCCACGCTCATTGTTAGGCCCGAAGGCGTGGCCAAGAGCCGCTACATATACCAGATTGGGATCCTTCGGATGAACACGGACCCGCGAGATGTGCCGAGTATCTTTCAGGCCGAGGTGCGTCCAGGTTTTACCTGAATCGTTAGATTTATAGACCCCGTCTCCAGCTGACACGTCACTACGAATACAAGCCTCACCCATGCCGGCATAGATTACGGCTGGGTCCGAACTTGCCACTGCCAACGCTCCGACGGATGACGTACGCAAAAAGCCGTCTGAGATGTTACGCCAATAAGTCCCTCCATCCGTAGTCTTCCACACACCGCCGGCAACCCCTCCGAAATAAAAGGTGCTTTTGTCACGAGGGTCTCCTGCTACCGCCACTACTCGCCCACCCCGGAATGGTCCGATATTTCTCCAGCGTATGATACTGATGTTCGACTCAATCAAGGGCCATTCTCCTAATGAGAAATGAGAATTCGGCAACGATTCTAACAGGGGCCAAAGAACGGTTATAGGGTTTGAGATTATGGGTGAGTTTCAGGATTTGGCTGGATTCGCCGGTTACTTAGCAATGATAATGGGCTTGGTAGTGTGATTCTCATTGTATATAAGCTCACAACTAATTTATGGAGTAAGCCTGAAAGCGCATTCGACGAGGCGGGCCCAGGTACGGTATCGGTGCTCGTAGTTTCAGCAGGGAGAAACACTGATGTAAGCTAGCCTCATCACTATCTCGAGGTTCTTGTTGGGTATCTTGAACAGGCGGGGCGTGCTGGCAGTAGGCCTTTGCAACAAGATCTGGCAATTGAGTACCCTGAGCTGGCTTACGATTGGTAATCTGTTGGTGAATCATTACTTGGCCCCAAAAGGCGAAGGGGTTAGGAGGTTGAATCTGGGCCAGGCGAGAAATGGTAGTACAGGTCAAAGATCTGCTTTCATGGGGGAGAGTTGGCTCGGAGGGCGGCTTGTGCCGCGGCTAAACGAGCTACTGGGACGCGGTAGGGTGAGCAGCTGACGTAGTCGAGGCCGATCTCATGGAAGAAGGCGATACTGGCGGGGTCGCCGCCGTGTTCGCCGCAAATGCCCAGGGACAGGCCTGGCCGGGCCTGGCGACCTGCTTCACATGCGATCTGGACCAGAGAGCCGACTCCTTCTATGTCCAGGGTTTGGAATGGGTCGGCTTGCAGAATTTCTTGGTCGATATACTGAGGTAAGTACTTGCCTTCGGCATCATCGCGGCTGAAAGCGAAGGATGTCTGTGTGAGGTCATTGGTGCCGAAACTGAAGAATTCTGCGCTCCTTGCGATTTCCCCGGCGGTTAGGGCAGCCCTGGGTGTCTCGATCATCACTCCAATTTGGTACTCGCCACCGCTTCCCGCAGCGTCCCGTATGCTCTCTTCGATAGTACTACGCAGTATGTCCAACTCGTGCGAGTGGGTTATGAGCGGCACCATGATCTTCGGGCGAGCAGTGAGGCCCTTTGCCTCGATGTTGCGTGCTGCGCGTACGATAGCTCTGACCTGCATTCCGTAGATTTCGGGGTACAGGATGCCAACGCGGCATCCCCTGAACCCTAGCATAGGATTGGTCTCGCGCATTTCGGCAACAGTGGCTAGTAGTGCCTCTTTTTCAGCCAGATCCTCAGAGTCCTCATCTTTACCCCTGAGTTCGGCAATATCAGCCAGCAGTTCCTCGTGTCGAGGCAAGAATTCGTGAAGCGGCGGGTCTAGCAGACGCACTACTACAGGCCGGCAGCCCATCTCTAGGAAGATGTCCTCAAAGTCTTCTGTTTGAAGCTCTTCAAGTTTGGCCAGAGATCCCTGATAACGTGCCAAGTGGATGTCGTTTTCAGGGCTCTGGGTCGACTTGTGCGCCGACAGAATCAGCGCTTGTACCACAGCAAGTCTAGCGGGGTCAAAAAACATATGTTCGGTACGGCAGAGGCCGATGCCTTCAGCACCAAAACCCACCGCGGCCGCGGCATCAACTGGAGCATCTGCATTTGACCATACACCTAGTGTCCGGAAGTCGTCAGCCCAGCTCAGCAGGGTGAACATCTCGTCGTCGAGGGCTGCGGGTGGCCTGACAGTCCTAATAGAGTCGGCGAATATCTCCCCGGTAGAGCCATCGATACTTATATACTCCCCCGCTTTGACAACCAGGTTTCCGGCTCGGACCCAGCCCTCATCGACATTTACCTCGATACCCTCAGCTCCCGTAACGCATGGCTTGCCTAAACCTCGTGCTACGACTGCGGCATGGCTGGTAGCGCCGCCCTTGCTAGTCAATACCCCAGAGGACACCGCCATGCCGTGGACATCCTCTGCGCTCGTCTCTGTGCGTACTAAGATGATCTCTGTATCTTGTCGACTTATCTCTACGGCAGTATCAGCGTCTAGAACGAGCTTACCCGTGGCGGCTCCAGGTGCAGCTCCCAATCCGATGCTCATAAGCCGCCCCGAACTGGAGGAGAGTTCCTTGTCCTTCTCATCGAAGGTGGGTAGCAAGAGCTGGTACATTTGCTCGGGCTCGACTCTTAACAGAGCTTCCTCACGGGTTATTAGCCCCTCTTTAGCTAGGTCGACGGCGGTTTTGATAGCGGCCCTGGCACTCCGTTTTCCGGAGCGAGTCTGAAGCAGATATAGTCTACCCTGCTCGACCGTGAATTCCACGTCCTGGACATCGTTATAGTGGCGTTCCAGGTCTTTTGCGGTACGGGCCAACTCTGAATAGACAGAGGGCATCTCATCGGCCATCTTCGAGAGGGCCTTGGGCGTTGCGGTACCGGCGACGACGTCTTCGCCCTGGGCGTTGACCAGGTACTCGCCAAACAGGACATCTTCGCCGGTAGATGGATTCCGTGTGAACAGCACTCCAGAGCAACTTGAACTATCCATATTGCCATAGACCATGGAAACTACGCTGACGGCTGTGCCGAGATCATGGGGAATATCGTTCAACTCTCGATAAGTGATGGCTCTGCGACTATCCCAGCTATCGAACACGGCACGAATAGCCTGTTCCAGTTGCTGGTAGGGATCATCAGGCACGGATGTTCCCGCGGCCTCTGACACTGCGGTCCGAAGGGTGGAAATAAGTTGGCTCAATTCTTGTGACCCTAAGTCGCTAGCATGCGAAACTCCCCATTTACGTTCTTTCTCAGAGATAATCGAATTTAAGATGGAGGAATCTATGCCTAGGACGACATCGCCAAACATCTGAATGAAGCGACGGTGTACATCAAGGGCGAAACGTCGGTTGCCGGTAGTACTGGCGATTCCATCAGCGACGAGTCTGTTTATGCCCAAATTGAGGACGGTGTCCATCATACCGGGCATCGATATAGCGGCCCCAGAACGTACAGATACGAGGAGCGGATTGGAGGGGTCTCCGAATCGACGCTTTGTCTGATCTTCGAGATCCTTCATGGCTTCGCGGACCTGTGTCCAAAGACCATCCGGCAGCCACCGCCCAGAGCCATAATAGTCCCGAAAGGCCTCGGTAGTAATCGTGAAACCCGGAGGTACAGGGAGTCCCAGCGACGTCATCTGGGCTAGTTCGGCTCCTTTGCCGCCCAGCAGGTCTCTTCTGGACGGGTCAACCTGTCCGAAAGAGTATACCCACTGTTTCAACTTGGTCGTGCTGCTCGGAGCCATAGTTGATACCTTTTGTTTCCTAAGACGGGTACTAGAACTTTGAGAGTAGGGCCCAATAGAAAAGCCCCCCGAGTTTATATGCTCTCGGGGGGCTAAGATTCCTGAGTTTGACCTTGATGGTCTACTCCAGCGCGTGAGCAAGCACTGGGGGCTCAGAACCCTTGCGGGTCCCCCGGCTCCTCAAATAATAAGCGTAAGCCAAAGTGGTTGGGAAGTGCGGTTTCATGTCTGTAGAATATCCTATCCAGGCCTGCATCAAAAGTCAATGTGTTGGATATGTTGACTCCTTAAATGCGTTTCGCTCCGAATTCGATTGTGTCCCGTACTCCAAACTCTTTGCAAACCACGCTATAACACATTTATAGGTTGTGGTGTAGGTTCCGAACCTTATGTAGCGTGTTGAGAGTGGACGGAGGGTTTGAGCCTGGCTCAGATATAAATCAGACCTCGGACTCAATCGCTTTCACAATGGAGTCGTAGTGTCCAGGCAACTCTAGTACAGTGTTGGCAAGTGCTGGGTCCACCTCTTCTAAGGTGTTCGAATGATAGTTGACTTTAAAGTCTGAGAATTTGAGACCGTTGGCGGTTGAAACGACTATTACCCTATCGTTGGGTTGGATGGTGCCATTGTCAGTAAGCTTCAATAGGGCGGCCAGGGCTACACCGGTTTGGGGGCAGCTGAATAGTCCATTGCGGTCTGCCCTTGCAGATGCATCGGCCAATTCATCCTCTGTCGCCTGCTCGACGATGCCATTGAATTGACGGAGGATTGGTATCGCCCTGGTGATGCTTACTGGATTGCCGATCTGAATAGCGGTAGCAAGGGTACTTTCGGCCACCACCGGCTCGATCTCTTCGAAACCTGTGATATAACTACGATAGAGTGGGTTTGCTCTTTTAGTCTGGGCACACACAAGGCGTGGTAGTTTTTGGGTGATACCGAGGTTACGCATCATCAAGAACCCTAGGCCTATAGCGGTGATGTTGCCTAGGTTTCCGCCGGGCACTATGACCCAATCGGGTACCTCCCAATCGAACTGCTGCACCATCTCGATACTGACGGTCTTCTGCCCTTCGATGCGCAGCGGGTTGACGGAGTTGGCGAGGTAGAAACGCTTGTCCTTACTGAGTTGCTGTACTAAGGCCATGCAGCCGTCGAAGTCAGTGTCTAGGGCCAAGGTGAGGGCACCGTTGGAGATGGGCTGGATGAGCTGGGTCTGCGATACCTTGTCTTGAGGTAGTAGTACCACGGCGGGGATGCCGGCAGCCGCGCAGTAGGCGGAAACTGAGGCAGAGGTGTCTCCTGTGGAGGCGCAGACCACTGCCTTGATGTCTGTGCCCTTACTCATTATCTCTTTGACAGCAGACACCAACACTGTGATACCCAGGTCTTTGAATGAGCCGCTGTGGCCATTGCCACTTTGCTTGATCCACAGGTCTACCAGGCCGATGGATTCACCCAGGCGTTCGGCCCAGAACATGTTCGTGCCACCTTCGTAAATGGAGACTACATTATTGTTATTTAATTGAGGATAGACCAACTCCTTCTTGCCCCAGACACCACTGCCGTAGGGCCACGATGTGCGCATATAGCGCCGGTCGAACAGGGACATCCACGCATCGGGGCTGCGTCTTCTCAGAGCATCGATATCGTGGGCAACCTCTATGAGACCATCACAAGAGGGGCATCGGTATAAAATGTCCGTGAGTTGCCAACGACCATCACATCCGTCATTGCACTGGAACCAGGCATCGTACTCCATGATCTACCCTCCTTGTCCACAGCGTCCAATAGGTCGAACGCACGTATATATTTGTATGAATACAACGCCTACCCTGATATCTGAGAGTTATTATACGATCTTGCACCGTGCCCCTGTCCTCTCCGCCGCATCAAAATAGTGGGCACGACACAATCGAAGGTGTAGAGTACTAGTATGATGCCGGCGGACTTCATTATGGGTTCTTACGCCGTAAAGATACCAAAAACTACTATAAAAAGTGGGTAAGGATAGCTAACCAAATCGTAAATGATTTTGATCTACTAATCAGAAGCATTTACGTGATAGACCTGATCTATATCAAGACTATAATCTTAAACTGGACCGGAGCGACATTTAGCACAATGCCAAATCGACTGATCAACGAGACCAGTCCTTACCTCCTGCAGCATGCCCACAATCCTGTGGACTGGTATCCGTGGGGACCAGAGCCATTGGAGCGAGCCAAGAGCGAGGACAAGCCGATATTGTTGAGCGTCGGCTACTCAGCCTGTCACTGGTGTCACGTCATGGAACGCGAGTCTTTCGAGAACGAGGACATCGCGGCCCTAATGAATGCCCACTACATCAATATCAAGGTTGACCGTGAAGAGCGGCCTGACATCGATTCTATCTATATGACGGCAGTCCAGGCTCTGACCGGCCAGGGGGGCTGGCCGATGACTGTGTTCCTGGATTCGGATGGCAAGCCGTTCTACGGTGGGACCTACTTCCCTCCAGAGGACAGGGGCGGCCTACCTGGGTTTTCCAGGGTGCTGCAGACACTAGCTGGTCTTTATGCAGACAAGCGGGAAGATATTGTTCAGACCACGGAAAATCTGATGCAGCGGATGGAGCAGATGACACCTGTGTCCACAGGATTGGAGCCATTGACTGCAGACATTATGGGTGCTGCATTTTTGGTGCTCGAAGACAATTTCGACAACAGGCATGGTGGTATGGGGTTGCAACCGAAGTTTCCCCAGCCGATGGTCCAGGAGGTCTTGCTCAGACACTATCTACAAACTAGCGACCCTATCGCGCTCAAGATGGTGGAACTTACGCTGGACAAAATGGCACTCGGCGGCATCTATGACCAGATCGGCGGAGGTTTCCACCGCTACTCGACAGACACGTTTTGGCTGGTCCCTCACTTCGAGAAGATGCTCTATGACAATGCTCTACTTGCGCGGCTATACCTGCACGCGTATCAGGTCACGGGCAAGCCTTTGTACAGGCGGATCGTTGAGGAGACGCTTGACTATGTACTTCGTGAAATGACCGATAAATCCGGTGGTTTCTACTCTACACAGGATGCCGATACTGAGGGTGAGGAGGGTAAATTTTTCGTGTGGCGTCCTGAAGAAATTATTGACGTGCTTGGTAAGGAGGAGAGTGAGCGCTTCAGCTTCTATTACGGAGTGACACTTCATGGCAATTTCGAAGGGCACTCGATCCTGAATGTAAAAAATCATGATGTGGATATGGAAATACAGATGAGCAGTGCTCGTAGGAAGTTGTACGAGGCGCGGGAGTCTCGTGTAAAGCCGGCGCGCGACGAAAAAATTCTCACTGCCTGGAATGGACTGATGATGGCTGCATTTTCGGAGGCGGGCGCCGCTCTTGAGCGGCAAGACTACATATTGGCGGCTAGAACCAACGCAGAGTTCCTGATGCGGGAACTACGAGACGGTGACCGGCTATTGCGCACGTACAAAGATGGCTCGGCTAGGCTCAAGGGCTACCTGGAGGATTACTCCTTTTTAATCGAAGGACTGCTGTCACTCCATGAGGCGACGTTCGATGGCGAATGGTTACAGCAGGCCGTTACCCTAGGTTATGCCATGGTGGAACTGTTTTCGGACGAGTCGTCAGTTCAGTTTTATGATACAGGGACTGACCACGAGAAACTGGTGTTACGGCCGCGGGACGTTCAGGACAATGCTATATCTTCAGGCAGCGCGATGGCAGCAACTGTGTTATTTAAGCTGGCCATGGTGACTGGGGACGGCGATCTGGAGCGGCGAGCCGTGGAGACAATTCGAGGTGTGCGGGAATTGATGGAGCGCTTCCCTTCCGGGGCTGGGCAATGGCTGTGTGCCCTAGACTTCTACCTATCGAGCCCAAAAGAGATTGTGATCGTTGGTGAGTCCGGTTCTTGGGATACAGATGCGCTGTTGCGAGAAAGTTTCCGTAGGTATATTCCGAACCGTGTGATGGTGGGCCGAGGGCCAATGGACGATGGCAGCGTTGGGCTGCCTCTGGCCGAGGGCAAATCGATGCTGCGCAGCAGGGCCACGGCGTATGTGTGTCGCAACTACACATGCGAGCTGCCAGTCAACGATCCTGAGGCGCTGGCGAGACAGCTAGTCGGCTGAAGTGTGGCTTACCCACGATGCGGAACTTTTCTACGTAGAACCCACGACTTCGGTAATCTTCGTCTGGTAAACATTGATACGGTCTTGAGCCACATCTTCGAACGAGACAGGTTGCCGGACGTGTCCTGATTTCAGGAAGATGTATGTGAGTGACACTGTGTCTAGGCCAATCTGGCCACCGCACTAGCTTCTTGGAGGGGGCCTCCTCATGATAATGTGTCGCACACCTACTACTAGGGGAAATTGGTCTCTTGGGAGATGTCTCGCACGGTGGTGGGCCTAATGGTTAGCTCCGGGATGTTGCTCTTGTGAGGTAGACATGCGATAAGAGTGATAGCCTCGGCTACGTCCTCGGCCATGACCATAGTAGCTCTAGCCTCCGCGTTTGGGACGACGGGCCGTCCCTCTAGGATCGGTGTGTCTACCTCGCCAGGTATGATGACACTGGCGCGCAACTCACCCCCAAAGAACTCAGCGTTGAGAAACTCTGTGAAGTTGACTACCCCAGCCTTCGCTGCGCCGTAGGTCATGCCCCCCAGAAGTCCGGGGGTCTTGGCGGCCAACGAGGACACGTTGATAATGGTTCCTGCCCCTGCTTTCAACATTGTGGGTACGACGGCCTGGGTACAGTAGATGGTGCCTACAAGATTGGAGTCGATAACGCGGCGAACGTCCTCTGGTGTAGACGTCAGTAGTCGACGACGAGGGGAACTGTGCCCAGCGTTGTTGACCAGGACGTCGATGCGTCCAAAGGCGTCCACAACATCCGACACCATGGCCTGGACAGCGGCGAAGTCGGCGACATCCAGACCGTAGCTGCGCGCTGTTCCTCTGGTGGATTCGATCTCTGCGGCCACGGAAGCCACCTTGGATTGAGTCCGGCCGACCAGCACTAATCTGGCACCCTCACCGGCCATCTGGATTGCGGTGGCTCGTCCGATGCCGGATCCGCCTCCAGTGACTATGCAGACCTTGCCATCGAGGGCCATTGTAGTACTCCATTATTTTTTACGGCCCTCAGAGGTTGGCTAGAATCATCTAGCCTGTCTCTCTATTTTTACTACACCCAACAAAAATGGTAGAAATATTTTGACGTCACCGCTCGGACTACTGGTATACGGGCTATATCTCTCCGAACACCCTTTTACTGATCGGAAAAAGGTGTCAGAAATCGAGAGACATCACTGTATCCTGGAGGTGGCCCTATGTTTTGCTGCGTATCGTGTCCAACGTCCAAAGCCGAGAACCCAGCATCAATCTCCGGTTCGGGTTTAACGGGCGGGGCCCCGCTCCATGGAATATGGCTGCCATCGATAGAGGTCGGAGCCCTCAAGAACTGAGGGATTTATGCAGGCTCGGGGCCACCGTCCGCTCAGGACCAGTGCGATTTCCTCCCCTACCCTCCTTCTGCGCCTGGGGTCAAAGCGAGCTGATGCCGAGGCCACATGGGGGCTCAGGATGACGTTATCCATGTGCAATAGCGGGTTTTCGAGCTCTGGTGGTTCATTGGCGAGCACATCGAGGCCCGCTCCGGCGATCCATTTCTCATCCAGGGCGCGTATGAGCGACGACTCGTCGACGGTACCGCCGCGTCCGTTGTTGATGAAGAACGACGTGGGTTTCATCAGTCTGAAGTGCTCCTCCGTGATCATCTCATTGGTCTCCTCCGTGCCCGGTGCGTGCATGGACACAAAGTCGGAGCGCTGGAGCAGTTCGGTGAGTCCTACTGGCTGAACTCCATAGTCGGACATGACCAGTTCCTCTATATACGGGTCATATGCGAGCATAGTTAATCCAAATGCTGCCGCACGCCTTGCGACCGCTCTGGCAACGTGCCCGAAGGAGATCAGTCCCAGAGTCTGGCCCATAAGTCTCGGGAAGCTATACAAATACGGACGCCCTTCGCTCCACCTGCCGTCCCTGGACATCGTATCCATGAGAGTGAGGCGCCTAAAGGAGCCCAGCAGCAAGGCCATTGTGTGGTCGGCCACTTCCTCGATGAAGGTGTCTGGCACGTTAGTGATAGGGATTCCCTTGCGGGTAGCGGCTTCGACATCGACGCCGTCTGTGCCGACGCTGCCTGTGGAGATCACTTTGCACCGCTCCAGGCCGTTGATGATACCAGCACTAATTTTTTCGTGACCTATGATGATTGCGTCGGCGTCACGTGCCTCAGCCAAGTACTCTTCGTCCGTCAACGTATCGATCTCGACGATTTCGGCATCTATGGGCCCCAGGGCCTCCATCTCAGGGCCGTAGCCCGGACCACTATTGAGCGATCCTTTGGATGTCGCAATCACCTTGAATCTTGCCATGTTGTTTTCCTTTTTCGCCACTAGTGTGCCAGCTATCCGGTGGCCCGGACAGATGTTCGGCAGATAGGATATGTTAGGGCAGACGTGATGTCCAGGCTTTTAGGTAGGTTGCTTTAAGTAAGTTGCTATCTCTGAGCCATAACGAGACTGTCAATCTCGCGGATCTCATCTGTGCTTGGGGTCCAGAAGGATGCCGCCACGTTGGCAGTAATCTGGCCTTGCTTACTGGCACCGATGATCGCGCAGTTAACTGCTTGCCTAGACAGTAGCCAACCTATTGCCAATTCAAGTAGTGAATGGCCTCGGTCAGATGCAAAGACCTCCAACCTCTTCGCAAGTTCGAGCCTAGGGACGGTGAGTAGTCTATCGGCGATGCTAGGGACGTGGAACAGCCTGGATTGGTATGGCAGGGGATGTCCCTTACGGTACTTCCCGGTGCGGACCCCGCTATCGAGGGGGTGGTAGGCCATGATACCGACCCCATACTCCAGACAGCACGGAACGATATCAGTTTCCGCCGCCCTCGAAAGCAGGTTGTACTCCAACTGGGTGCTTACTATGCGCTCCAATCCCAGGGCTCCCGAAGTCTCTACTGCTCGGGCAACCTGCCAGGCGGCGAAGTTGGAGCATCCAATGTAGCGTACCTTCCCGTCCCTAACCAAATCTTCGAGAACTCGGAGTGTTTTCTCTAGTGGCGTCAGAGGATCAGGTACATGGAGCTGATATAGGTCGATATAGTCGGTCTTGAGTCGCTTGAGACTGCGATGGACTTGATCCAAGATGTGGGATCGCGAGGCGCCCCGCTGGTTGGGTCTATCACCTACTGGCGAAGACACCTTAGTGGCAATCAACACACGGTCCCTGATGCGACGACAGGCCTCGCCGACGTACTCTTCTGCCGGTCCGTAGGTGTTAGCTGTATCGATGAGGGTGATACCGGCGTCTACGGACTCGTGTACGACTTTAGTGGATTCGGATAGCCCCATTTTGCGGCGACCGAAGTTGGTCGTCCCCAGTCCAATGGCAGAGACCTTAAGGCCCGAGTTTCCAAGATTCCGGTAATCCATCGACGAGACTCCTACCTATGTATGAGAATAGGTTCTAGACCCGTGGCCGTGATACTGACCGGTCCTGCGGCGTGATGTAACCTAACAACGCCGGCAGGTGGATGAGCTGATAGACGCTCCAGGCGAACGGGATGTAGCCAAGGTACCCGAGGAGCGGCATCTCAAAGATGTGAATGAAGTCCAGATATGGTACGTGGTAGACCCACTGTGGATTAGCCCAGAAGTTCCAGAATTCCCATAGAGCACCGCATAATATGCCCGCCAGGCCGACCGCGAGGCCGAGTCTCCATTCGCCTACCGCCAGCGTGAATAGGATTCCCCTACCTCCCTGAAAGAGAACCAACCCGTCAAGTATCAAAAAGGGGCCCACCCAGACCATTGGAAAGAATATATCAGGCGCTATGAAGGGCAGGACTATTGATACCACGCCAGCCGCCACCTCCGCCCCGGCCAGTGTGAAGCAACGGCGTGCCCTCGGAATGGTTTCGGCATGGAGGAGTGCAACAGTCAAGCGTGTCGTGGCGTCAAGGGCTGGGACGACTGTCGAGAACGCTACCGACGCGAACAACGCATAGGTCAGGACATCGTAGTCAAACGAGATCTTGTACTCCCAGTTGCTTACTTGTCTATTCACCAACTCGAACCACCACCAGAGCGGTATAGAGATGATGGTTAGTGATAGATGCCTCCGAATTCCGGGGTATCGGTTCGGACCGGCCGAGTAGATGAGCACGGTAGTACCGAGCCATGTGCCAGTAAAAAAAAGTGGGCCCCAGTAACTTGTCCGGGTCCACAGTAGTAGCCAGGACACGGTCAAGAGTGATCCTGCCAATGCGATCAGCAGACGCTCCGCATACCATCGGTAGGCTATGGAGGTGGTGTGGGCCAATATGCGCAGTCCCAGCAGTGTCATTCCAAGGAATGTACCGGGAGCTCGGTACCTCGGTACAAAGTATGGTCCAGGTAGGACAATGGAGCGCGCGACTAGTTGGTGAGGCCGAACATCAGCCCTTCCATGAGTTGTCCTAATGCTGGAATTATACCGCAAGCGAGAATTGTGTGAGTCCCAAGGATTTGCCTTTATTCGCACTCACGTGTTAGTACAGGTTGAGTCTGCGGCGTCTAAGGAAACGTGGAGGTATGTAAGGAGTGTCTAAATTGGTAGAAAATACAGTACCTGCTCGTACTTGCAGTACCAGAGCCCAAGTAGTGGTTATAGTGCCTACCTATAACGAAGTCGAAAATCTCCCGATACTTGTAGAACGACTTTTATGCCTCAATATACCGAGACTGAAATTACTGGTGGTCGACGACGGCTCACCAGACGGCACAGGAGAAGTGGCGGAGAGACTAGGACATTCATTGAACGGCAAGGTTGAATTGCTCCAGCGAGGTCGGAAGATGGGTCTCGGGAGTGCTTACGTCGCTGGAATGGCCCACGCGTTGGTGCAGCACCCGGATTATATCGTACAGATGGCTGCCGACCTGTCACATCCACCTGAGTATGTTCCTGAAGTCCTTGCTGCGCTCAAGTTCGCGCTACGTGCTTGGAGGTGGCTCGGAAGATTCTTGGGGGATAAAGCGTCGTGTTCTCAGCCTACTGTCAAACGAAGGGATCCGGTTGGCCACAAGTGTAAAAGTAAAGGACGCCACATCTGGGTTCAAGGCGTTCCGTAGAGAGGTTATCGCTTCGGTGGATCTGACCCGATTCCGCTGCAATGGTTTTGGCTTTCAAGTTGAAATGGTCAAGGCGTGCGAAGACCGAGGTTTCAGAGTGACCGAGCTTCCGATCATCTTTGGACGTCGTGCTGGTGGCAAATCCAAGATGTCCATCGGGATAGCGGTAGAGGCACTGTGGCGTCTACCAGCCCTTAGGTTTGGCAGGGTTCCATGACGCCCTAGCCATAAGGTCCAGATGACTTTGTTTCACAGACTATCCGAGGTCAATCTTCAAGTTTCAAAAAAAGCAAACCCTTGCCCTACCTTCTGTCTGGGATAGGTCCAGGCCCTTTTAGCCAATAGTGAGACTGGCGTCTTTTCATCGACTATGTGGATCTTCTGAGAAGGGTGGAGTTTGCGTCAAGTAGTAGTATTTCTTAACTTCGTGTATGAGAAGGACCCAGACCTTACACCCCGTCGCCTGTTCTTGACTTATCACAGGTATTCACAATTATTGCGTTAATATGGACTGCGCCCAAGAACTACAAACAGCGCAATGAAAAGAAGCTTGATGTCTAACCAGGGGCCCATTTTCTTGATATACAGTTTATCGTAGCGTAATTTGTTGCGCGGGCTTGTCGAATATTTGCCTCTAACCTGAGCCAGACCGGCGAACCCGGGGCGCACCCTGTGCCTTATTTCGAATTCGGGTATCTGTTTGGAGAATTGTTCGACCAACTCCGGTCTCTCCGGTCTTGGGCCGACTAGACTCATCTCGCCTTTCATGATGTTAATGACCTGAGGCATTTCGTCCATGCGAAAGCGCCTCAGAACGTGCCCTACTCGCGTTACCCGGCGGTCTTGATCCTTTGCCCATACAGGTCCTGTGACCTGTTCCGCATCTACAACCATCGTCCGGAATTTCCATACCTTGAATAGTTTGCCATCCTTGCTGACACGAATCTGCCCATAGAGGACTGGGCCTCTATCGTAAAGCCAAATTACGAGAGCGATCCCTGTCCACAAGACGATCCAGAGCGGGAAAAGAAGTACATGAGAAACGATCAAGATCGAGAGATCGAAAGGGCGCTTGTAGTGCTGCCTAGGCGATTCGAGACCGTTGAGAGATTTCGAGAGCGTACCTTTTTCTCCAGGAAGGTCTTTTTTGGAGTTGTGGCGATTTATTGAGGGGCCATTATCACTAGATGTTGGGCACGAATCAATCACTATTTGGTGTCTTTCCTTTTACTTTAGGAGCAGGACACGTGCGGAATCCAACCCGCGATAACGGGTATTTTCAGTAAATACATTTCTTAATCGTGTTACGGTCGGATTATATCGAGTTCTTAACCACGCATTCAACACGATACTTCCTCAACTCAAGTAGAATTCTCAGTCGGTGGGACGCTTGGCAAAGACCCCAAGACTGAGATCAGCCATTCTAGGTCGTATGGTACGAAAATGTTCTATTGCTGCTCGATTCTCATGGTCAGATGCTGGCAAACTGCTTTCACTTGCAGGCTTTCAGGGGCTGATTGCCACATTTGACAGTAGGCCTACGTAATCGCAAATGGTATTGTCTAGCTATGGCAATTGGTGTTAACCTTTTTGGGCGGAAACGCATCGCCGATCTCTTGAATAAGCGAATTCGATCCGCCGAGGAGTTGGCAAAATAGAAGACGAAACTCTAGACATCAGACGATACATCGGAATCTTTACTAGCTACTGGTGGCTTTTGATTGTCCTGCCCGTGGTCACAGGAACATTGGGGTGGTTGCAGGTCAAAGGTCAGGAGAAGGTATATGAAGCTAGTTCTACACTACTGGTACAACAACGACGGGGCGGATTTACACCCAGTGTGAGCGATTTCTCACTTAGTGGGCAACTTTCTCTAACCTATGGAACTCAGGTTGGTTCCACGCCGTTTTTTGACCAGATAACCGAAAAGGGTGTTCTGCCCAAGCAACAAGGGGTTGATCTTAATACTCTACAACTTAAAGGGATGGTCACTGCTTCTACTACTGATAAACCGCCGACGGTTACGATTGATGTGAGGCATGGAGATCCTCAAATCGCGGCTACGACCGCAAACGTTTTGGCTAATGAGTTTATCGAGTACGTCATTCAACAGCGCCTAGTTGAGATTTCCAACTTGCAGACTGCGGCTGCTTCGCAGGGCCTGACAAATGTACAAGATTTGGTATCTGCCCAGGCGGCACTAATTGACAGTATTACACTTCTGGAGCCAGCGCAGCTCCCGAGTACTCCGATTCTTCCTCGGACCAAGTACAACATTACACTGGCAATTCTACTCGGTGTAGTGCTATCGATCGGTGGTACGTTGCTGTTGAGTGCGTTGCGAGACACGGTGCGTAGTCCAGATGAGATGCAGCGCCGTTTCGGTATGGCAGCGTTGGGTACGGTATTTACCTGGAACTCACGAGATTCGAAAGAAGACCAACTGGTTATGTTTGAGGAGCCCACTTCGGGATACTCCGAATCGTTCCGGCAGATTCGCGCCAACATTCAATTTGCCACAGCAGGAAAGGATTCCAGGGTATATCTCGTCACTTCACCCGGTCCGGGCGAGGGCAAGACTACGATCTTGTCCAATCTAGCGATCGCTCTTGCGCAGAGCGGAAAGCGTGTTGTCGCTGTGGACGGAGACCTCAGAAGACCGACCGTCCATCGGAGGTTCCGGATCAAGGGTCGTGAGAAAGGCCTCAGCAACTTTCTTTCAGATCCGGATCTGTCCAGCGAAGATGTGGTCGTCAATACACATGTAGAGGGCGTATCTATTATCCCTGCCGGCACGATTCCTCCAAATCCCTCGGAATTGCTAGGCTCGCCAAGAATGATGACTCTTTTGGAACAACTTGTTCAGAAATATGATTTGGTACTTGTCGATAGTCCACCGACGCTCATGGCCGCGGATGCTCCGGTCATCGCTGCGCAGGTGGATGAGGCTATCGTCGTGGTAGATGGACGCAAGACCCGAACGTCCTCCCTGAAAGGCACATTAGACTCATTGAACAATACCCAGGTGCATATTTTGGGTGTGGTACTGAACAAATTGAAGCAGGCTCGTTTTGGCTATGGTTACGGCTATGGCTATCACTACCAGTACAATTACTATAGATATTATCGGACAGAAGATGAGGCAGACACGTCCTCCAACAGAGCCATATCGGCATACAAGCGTCCGCTGA
This sequence comes from uncultured Dehalococcoidia bacterium, assembly GCA_964384845.1. Lineage (GTDB taxonomy): Bacteria > Chloroflexota > Dehalococcoidia > Lucifugimonadales > CAJWER01 > CAJWER01. The sequence goes on along the minus strand of CAYLLU010000023.1, from coordinate 1,458 downwards.
TCTGGGCTCGATCGCTCCTCTCCAAATTTCCGCCGTCCAAGGATCGGAGTTGACTGGGGTTTGTAAGACTAGGCGATCACCATTCGAGTCTGGTGCTCAGGGTCGCCGGGGGCGCAACAAAACCCCAAGTCGGGACCGGGGTCCTTTCCCAAGACGAAGAGCGAGCCGGTGAGTATTTTAGTCACCGGCTGCGCCGGATTCATCGGATTTGCTGTGTGCAAGCAACTGCTGGAGGCTGGCGAAACGGTTGTGGGCGTGGACAATCTCAATGACGCCTATGACCCAAAGATCAAATTTTGGAGATTAGAGTATATCTCCAGCCACTATCCCGCCTATCATTTCCACCAACTCGACCTCTCAGACTACTCGTCTTTGAAAAAACTGTTCCAGGAATATGGCGTCAAGGGATCCTGCCCGTTCGACAGCGTCATCAACCTCGGTGCACGGGCCGGTGTCCTACCTAGCCTTGAAAATCCATGGGTATACATCGAATCGAATACGATGGGCGCTTTGAATCTGATGGAACTGTGCAAGGACTTCGGTGTCAGTAAATTTGTTTTGGCGTCCACGTCTAGTGTGTATGGGGACGAGACAGAGCAGCCCTTTAGTGAGGCGAGTAGTACAAGTCGCCCACTGTCGCCGTATGCATCCTCAAAAAAAGCTGCTGAGACTTTAGCATACACCTATCATCATGCCCACGCGTTGGATGCCACAGTACTGCGGTTTTTTACCGTATACGGACCTGCCGGACGCCCGGATATGTCGATATTTAAGTTCATCAGGGCAATCATAGAAGGAGAGCCTATAACGTTGTTCGGTGATGGCGGTCAGCGCGATTTCACTTTCGTAGATGATGTGGCTCGTGGCGTGATCTTGGCTCAGAGGCCACTAGGTTACGAGATAATCAATCTTGGCGGAGACAGGTCGATTAGAGTAGTTGATGTATTCAAGATTATTGAGAAAATCATCGGGCGTGAAGCGGTTTTAGAGTACAGTTCCAGGGACTCTGCGGATATACGGGCCACATGGGCGAACATCGATCGTGCTGGCCGGCTGCTCGATTGGCAACCCAAAGTCTCTATCGAAGAAGGTTTGAGCCGCACCATCAACTGGTACCTGGACAATAGGGACTGGGCCAAGAACCTCGGGAAGACCGCTTCTCACCAATAGCCCTATCTTTGAGAAACACAGTTTTCTCCACCCTTGTTTTCCTCTGACTGTGTCCTGACACGCCTCTACGAAGGTGCCATTGTGCGAACCACAGGCCCATTTTCTATTGACATATGCGTTCATTCAGTGAACAATAGTCTTCGGTGGGTTGCTGTAGGCATCGTATGAAATGACGATATAAAACGAGCGGTCCTTACCCAAAACGGTGAGATCAATTAGATCAAACGGAGCCTGAGAACATGTGCCCTCCTGAAAGTGAGCTAAAGGACAGCCTTGAGGATTCTTATT
>CAYLLU010000022.1:19714-28547 GCA_964384845.1 uncultured Dehalococcoidia bacterium | reverse complement strand
CGCGCACCGACCTACTAGTGCCGCCTCCGCCTCCCCCCCCAGAGTCTACGGCTACACCTGCGACGCCGTAGTTACCGTCCATGGAGTCGATCATGTAGAGGTGGTTGAAGGACGCCACAGTAGCGCGCTCTGGTGGGGGAAAATACCCCACAAAAGCCAAAGTACTCCTATCAGGAATTTCGCAGCTTACGAGGATTTTTCGTGGGAGTAGTTTTCTTGCGCGATGTCGCCTACTTCAGCATATGGGGATGTCTGCTCTTCAAAGCCGATACGCAAGCCTCGTAGGTCTCCATGTCGAAACCATCGTAGGGCGATAGCATTTGCAATGGCATGTCTATTCCACTGGCGCGTACAATCATCTTGTCGTACGCGCCGTCGATGTGCTCGACTCCGCCGATTGTAGGTGCCAGGAAAGTATCCTTCGCCTCATCAATTTCCAAGGCTACGCGGTAGGCCTTTTCAAACTCACCGGCCTTCCCGAGATTGAACAGTTCCCTAACCTTGCTCGGAAACAGGGATCCAAAAGATGCCAGTATGGAACACTCTCCGTGGAGGCTCCCGAACGGGTAGTTGTTCTCGGCCAGGAAGTGTTGCAGTGTGGTCTCAGTCACCAGTTTCCGGCACTCGTCGGCGTCCGCGGAGGTGAATTTGGTACCAACCAGATTTGGCACCACGGCCTCGAGGCGTTTGTAGTCTTCGGCGTAGAGCATGCGTTTGGATCTGGGCAGGTTGTAGTGGATGAACTTGGCTTCAGGGAAGGTCCCACATACGTCCTTGAAATAGGTCATGTACTCATGATCAGTAAGCCTTCCCCATGGGGGGATGGCTATCTGGAACGCGCGGAATCCGATATCATAGGCGGCGGCTATCTTCTCTACCACTAGTGCTGTGGACATTGAAATGATGCCAACCATTGGGTGTACGTCTGGCTTGTTCGTCTCCTCACGGAATATCCCAATGATTTCTTTAAACCTGGATAGAGTGATGGCATAACCCTCTCCAGCAGTACCGAAAATATAGAGGTTGTTATAGGTCTTCAGGGCGTCTTGTATCTCGGCGCGGAACTTATCCTCAATTAGTTCCTGATTCTCATCCCAGGGCACTTCGCAACTAACCAGAATCGACGATGGATATCGTTTTGACATGAAAAACTCTCCCTTGTGATATTGGTAGTCTAGCATCATAAACGGCGATAGGATAGAGTGACGCACCGGGGTTTAGGGCAAAATTTGTCGGAGGCGAATCGTGACACAACACATAAAAAGACTCGAAGGGAAAGTGGCCATTGTAACCGGTGCCGGATCATCAGGGCCTGGTGTGGGCACTGGCAAGGCGACTTCTATAGTCTTCGCTCGCGAAGGGGCGAAGGTACTGTTGGTAGACCGGGATGCGGAGCGGGCCCACGAGACTCTGGACGTTATCGAGGCCGGTGGAGGAATCGCCTCGGTTTTCGAGGCCGATGTCACTAGTATTACAGACTGTAAGGCTTTGGTAGATGCAGCTGTCGAGCGCTATGGGGGCCTCGATATTCTGTTCAATAACGTTGCGCTTCTGGCTGGAGGCACGGTAGTGGATGCAGATGAGCATGAGTGGGACCGGATCATGGAGGTTAATGTCAAGAGCATGATGCTCACGAGCAAGTATGCCGTCCCTTGCATGAGATCCACCGGGGGCGGTTCTATCATCAACGTCTCCTCGGTAGAAGCGCTCCGCTCCGGCGCCAACCACCTCGTTGCCTACTCGGTGTCTAAGGGTGCCATAGTGACACTGACAACGGCGATGGCAGTCCAGCATGGTCGCGAGAACGTGCGCGTCAATTGCATTGCACCCGGCTATTTGTACACGCCATTGGTTACAGGTGGTAGGTGGGGATTCATGTCTGACGAGGTCCGCGAGCGCCGCCGCCATTCCGCACCTCTGGGCGTGGAGGGAACCGCATGGGACATCTCCTGGGCAGCGGCATTCCTAGCGAGTGAAGAGGCGCGTTGGATCACGGGCACGGTTTTGCCGGTGGACGCCGGTCTCATTGCTACGGTGCCTCCGGCGATGTTGCAGTATTTAAAGTAGAACAAGTCTACAAAGCCGAGTGCCGAGTAAGGAGATGATGTTGACATACCAGACACTACGCATTAATGATCCTATGACGCCGCCCCACTGGGCGCTGCTTCAACGAGAACTGATTCGTGCGGAAACGCAGGCGTGCCGCGAATTTTTTGAACACTACTTTGATGAGCGTGGATACCTGAATTGCGTCCCCAGGTGGGGGGGAAACGATGGGCCCGACGACGCGGCGGAGAACTTGCTCAATTGGACAATGCTGCATGCTCTCGGCGCTCCGAACGTGCTTCTTGATATGTACAAAAAGGCCTGGGAGGGCCATTTGCGACAGTACACTGAAGCAAAAACGCTCGATGTGCCTATGGGGCGTGAGGGCATGTATTACAAGGAATTTCCGGTCAATTTCGACTGGATGCATATCGGTGAGGGGCTCAACGCGTTTACTCTCCAGGGGTTGTCAGATCCCTATGACCGGGCGTTGGAGCGCAGGATCAGGCGCTTCACAGGTTTCTACACAGGAGACGACCCACAGGCCGATAATTATGATCCCGAGCACCGCATTATTCGCAGCATGTTAAATGGTAGCCGAGGCCCCATGCTTAGGAAGGCCACTGCTGTCGACTGGGCGGGCGATCCCATCGAGATAGCCGGTCGCTTTGACCCTGGTCATGGTGAACGCGACTACGAAGAGATGCTGGTGCACTTTCAGGACTATAACGATGTGGTGGGCGACCATCCACTGAATCTCGGGGCCACTACGCTTGCCTTCAACGCATTTGCTCTGACCGGCGAACAGGACTTTCGTGATTGGGCGGTCGAGTATATCGATGCCTGGGTCGAGCGCACAAAGGCCAATGGCGGACTCGTTCCAAGTAACATCGGTCTAGATGGTTCCATCGGGGGCGAGTGCGATGGCAAGTGGTATGGAGGAGTATACGGCTGGGGTTTTTCGGTGTACGACCCAGCCGACAAGGCTATTAGACACCGCCCTTTCATGTTCAACCGTGTTCCATATGGCTTCGGCAATGGCCTGCTTTTGACCGGTGATCAGCGCTACGTTGACACTTGGCGAGGTGTCATCCAGGCGGTTAACTCGAATGCTCAGATGCTAGATGGGATGACCGTGTATCCGAGGATGCACGGAGATGAGGGCTGGTACGACTTTAGAGAGAGACCATTCGACGAGGGAGCGATGGCTGTATACTACTGGTCAATGGTTGAGGTGGATCGGGAGCGTGTTCGAGACGACGAGTGGATCAGATATCTGCAAGGTGAAAATCCAGACTATGCGACAGAGGCCCTTGAACGCGACCTTGAGGCGGTTCGCTGGCGCATGGAACAGGTTCGGAATGACACCGCATCGACGGATACCAGGATGTCCGACGATATGAATGCCCTCGTCCCGGCTGTAACCGGGTCGCTGACCCAGTTGATGCTCGGCGGCCTCCCGACTGGAAGGGAGGGATACCCGCTGCACGCCCGTGTGCGCTACTTCGATCCCGAGCGCCGTCGCGCCGGCATCCCCGAGGACGTAGCTGCCCTTGTGACCAGCCTTTCCGCTACCGAGACGAACCTAACGTTGGTGAACATCGGTCAGGTGGAGTCACGTACCGTAGTAGTGCAAGGTGGCGCATATGGCGAGCATCAGATTGTAAGCGTTACGTCAAACGGCCTGGATTTGAATGTAGAATCGACAGCTTGTACGGTCCGCCTCGCCCCCGGTGCTGGCGCTGCCATGACTCTTACCATGCGCCGCTACGCCAATAGTCCGACCCTAGCGTTCCCTTGGGACCGCTAGTTCCCCGTTTTTTTCAGGGCGCTCGGAATATTCCGTGAGGTGTTTCAACTTATGGGGCGTCCGTTAAACCACATCGCCTTTTCACACCATACCTCACAATCCAAAACCGATGCGCCGGGTGGCAGGTTACCAACCTATGGCATAGCCTATGCTACCCTTTGGAGCCGCACCCCCCTGGATGACTCCTCTCTCTTCGTCGATTCGGATGCCCATGACCTTGCCACCGTACCACGACTCGTCCCATATTCGCACATCATGCCCGCGTTGCCGCAACTCATCGGCCGCGTCTGATGGGATCATCGGGTCTAGAGTTACCCTTCCGGGGTAGGACTGTCTTGGGTAGAATGACGACGGGAAGTGAGTACTAACCAGAGTAGGAGCGTCTAGGGCCTCTTGGATGTTCATGTCGAACTCGACGTAATTGAGGAAGAACTGCACCGTCCACTGTTCCTGACCGTCCCCGCCTGGTGTGCCGAATACCATCCACGGCCGACCATTGCGGGTCACTAGTGACGGTGTCAGTGTTGCCCTGGGCCTCTTACGAGGTTGCAGAGCGTTGGGACGCTCAGGATTCAGGTAGAACATCTGGCCCCGCGTACCGATCGGGAACCCGAGACCCGGAATCAACGGTGATGTGCCTATCCAGCCGCCGGAAGGTGTCGCGGCCACCATATTGCCCTCGATGTCCACGGCGTCTAGGTGCGTAGTATCTCCAAGATGATGGCCCTGCCCGGCGCCGATCACACCTGCCTTCATACCCAGCGCCAGCCTATTGTCTTCGCCGATCTCCCTAAGCGCATACTCTGGGATGCCCTTACCGACGTCACCTGGCCGCAAATCCATGGACGCTTCTCTCCCAACGAGCCTCCGCCGCGCTTCGTTATATTTCCTTGACAATAGCGTGTCAAAGGGGACATCGTCGAAAGCAGGATCCCCGTAATAGGCCTCGCGATCTGCGAAGGCCAACTTGGCCGTCTCGATCCAGGTGTGTAGGTACTCGCCTGTATTGTGGCCCATTGCCTTCAGATCTATGCCGTCTAGGAGAGCTAAGTGTTGCACGAAGGTGGGACCCTGGGTCCACGGAGGACACTTGTGGACATCCAGCCCCTTGTAGTTGTAGGAGATTGGAGTCTCGACAGTGGCGTGCCACTCAGCGATATCTTCAAATGAGAGCAGTGCAGTCCGTGTCGCTCCCGTTTCGTCCGACACGGCATTGGTGGAGATGAATTCGGTGATGCGTTCGGCTATCTCACCTTGGTAGAAGGCGTCCCGCACTGCCTCGATGCCTGCAACCCTACTTCGGTGTTTTGCGGAATCTTCTGCAGCACACAGAGTTTTTAGCGTGTTAGCGAAGTCGATGTTCCGGAACAGCTCACCAACTTCTGGGACTCGTCCGCCCGGTAAATAGACGTCGCCACTGGTAGGGTACTGCTCAGAAAATTTTGTCTTATTAACTACGAGGGCATTATGGAGGCCTTCGTACATGGGAAACCCACCCTCAGCCAATTCAATAGCTGGCTCGAGAACCTGGGAGTATGACATGGTGCCGAATCTTGCTAGAGCCTCGGCCCACGTTCCGATCACGGCGGGAGTGCAGGCGGGCAGATAGCCATCGCCTGGAATAAGATCTACACCGTTGTCACGGCACCATTCAATGGTTAAGGACTTCGGGGACCATCCCATGCCGGATATAGCGTAGGCCTTGCCCTCCTTGGCTGAGTAGATCAGAGTTGGCACCTCTCCGCCAATACCATTAGACTGGGGCTCTAAGAGGTTCACACATATGCACATCGCGGCGGCAGCATCGATAGCGTTGCCGCCCTGTGTCATAATCCGCATGCCAGCTTCGGCTGACAGATAGTGTCCTGCTGTCACCACACCTCGCCTTCCCATGATTACCGGTCTTGTCGTGAGTCCCATTCCGTGTCGCCTCCACTGGAGTGTTGAATCCTTGGGCGGGGCCTGTCAGTTCGTGCGCGACCCATGTAACCACATTCCAGGCATTAGGAACAGGGGCAATACACTTGTTTGACTGAATATGACCCCGTTGCTATACTCACCGCCGTTAACCATCCCTAGCCACAATTGGCCTAGCCTATCTTCAGGAGTGTTCTATGGAGATCGAAGGATACCTGCTCGACAGTCCGGAAGTTATCGATACACCGGCACTACTTGTCTACGAAAATATGGTCCAGCACAATATCGCTGAGATCCTTCGTGTCTGCCACTCCGTAGACCGAGTTGTACCCCATGCCAAAACTCACAAGTCCACCGACGTCGTGAAGCTTCAGATGGCCGCCGGAATACGCTCATACAAGTGCGCAACGATGAAAGAGGCCGAAATGTTGGCGGAAGCCGGAGTCGACGAGATAGTCATTGCATATCCGGTGTTGCACCCGAGAAAACGTGAACGACTTGTTTCGCTGATGCAAGATTTTCCGGACATCGAGTTCAAGGTTATCGTAAGTACCCCAGAGCACCTAACCAGCTTGTCAGAGTCCATGTTGGGAGTCGGGTTGGAGTTGGGCGTCTATCTTGACCTGGACACGGGTATGCGGCGTACGGGTGTGCAGCCGGGTGGGGCGGCGGGCGAGTTCTATTCGCAGATTGCTCGCACACCTGGATTACGTCCACTAGGAATTCACATTTTTGATGGACACACGCTCTATAAACCTGACATGGGGGAGCGTCAAGCCCTTGTCGACATAAGTATTGTGTACATGCACGAGGTCTGGGAAAGCGCCGAGCGCCATGGGATTCCGACCGACGACAACCTCGCAGGTGGATCGTGGTCTTTCCATCTCTATCTTGGCGAAGATGCGGGCAAGGTTCGTGTTACGCCAGGAACATGGGTATATTGGGACTCTCGGAACGCGACGATTCCGGAGTTAGATTTCAAGGTGGCTGCCGTCGTGCTCGGACAGGTAATAGACAGTGACCGTGGGATGGATACGATTACGACTGATCTGGGCTCCAAGACCTGCTCTCCAGATCAACCTATGGAGCATCGATTCAAGCTCGTAGGGTACCCTGCAGCGGAATTGGTTGCTCAAAGTGAGGAGCATGGCGTGGTAAAACTTAACGGCGAGAGCCTGGCCGTTGGAGATCTGGTGTTAGCCGCTCCTGGACATGCCTGTACCACGACCGTGAAATTCCCTTACTCCCTAGTAGTGGACAATGAGGGACAGGTGACGGGTCGATATAATCATGACGCCCGGGACCGCTAACACTTTGGCCTAAAACCCAGAAGTGGCGTGTCATTAACCTGCCACTTCACATTCAACTTTTAGTCTGGTTGCCTACTCGCCATTCTTAGATTGAATGGCCTTGGTCACTGCCGCCGGGTTCATTGGCAGTTCGGTCATGCGCACGCCAATTGCGTTTCGGACAGCATTCGCTACCGCAGCTAATGGGGGCACGATAGACACCTCGCCCACGCCACGCACACCATAGGGGTGCTCTGGGTTCGCTACCTCAACGATCACCGTGTCTATCATCGGTAGGTCTAGGGATGTCGGCATTCTGTAATCAAGGAAGCTAGAGTTCATCATACGTCCGTCATCACCCATGTAGTATTCCTCGTTAAGAGCCCAGCCAATTCCTTGGACCACACCTCCCTGTATCTGGCCCTCGACGTAACTTGGGTGAATTGCCTTACCGACATCTTGGATTGCCGTGAATCGCAGGATCGTCACCTTACCTGTCTCGGGATCGACCTCGACATCCACGATGTTGGTAGCGAAGGCACTTCCAGCACCTTGGGGGTCCATGTTGGCACTGCCGACGACTGGTCCGCCCGTTACGGTTAACTCGCCAGCAAGATCGGTGAACGTGATTTTTAATTCCGGGTCGGAAATGTGTTGGAAGACGCCGTCTACTAGTTCAATCTCTTTCACCGGCTTGTCCCAAAGAAGCGCGGCTCGAGCTGTCATTTGGCGTTTAACGTCTTGTGCGGCCTCGTAACTAGCCCAGCCCGTTTTGAAGGCAGCGCCACTTCCTCCCGTCATCGATGTGTATCCGATGGTCTCGGTATCGCCCACCTGAGGATTCACGGTCTCGACAGGAATTCCCAGAACCTCTGCGAACTGCTGGGCCGCGCTCGGCCTAGTGCCGCCTATGTCCATCGAACCAATAGTCAGGCTCACGGTTCCGTCGTATCTAACATTGGCGGTAGCGCATGCGGGGCCGGAGCCGTTAACCCAGAATCCGGAAGCGACTCCTCGACCACGGTTCGGCCCTTCTAAAGGAGTGTTGTAATGATCGTGTGCCTTGGCCGCCTCGGCGGTTTCGATCGCACCGATAACGGGATTCATCATACCACTGGCGCGTCTGGAGCCCTTCTTGGCGCCATTTGAGATTCGCAGCTCTAGTGGATCAATTGATAGCTTCTCGCACAATTCGTCAATGACCTGCTCAGCAGCGTATGCTGCGGCATGTGCTCCCGGGGCGCGGTAGGCGGCTGTCGTGGGCAGATTGTCTACGTCGTCATATCCGTCGATCTGTATGGTAGCAATATCGTGTGGCGACAGCATACACTCGGCACCTGCTCCGACTGACGAGCCGGGATAGCCACCAGCCTCATAGTACATCTCAGTCTTAGCGGCGGTGATCTGGCCGTTTTTGGTGGCACCCTTCTTCAACTTGATATAGGTACCTGAGGTCGGGCCCGTGGCTTCCATGACGTCGGCCCGGCTCATCGTGATCTTTACTGGTAGGCCCGCCTTGTGTGACAGTACAACTGCGACTGGCTCCAAGTAGACGGTGGTCTTACCGCCAAAACCACCGCCGATTTCCAGCGGTACGACTTTAATCTGTGACGCAGGTACGCCGACCATCTTTGCGGTACCTTCCCCAATCTGAAAATGACCTTGTGAGCTACACCAGAGAGTGATCTTGTCCTGAGGGGTCCACCACGCAGTTGCGGAGTGTGGTTCGATGTAGCCTTGGTGGACCATCTTAGTCCGGAACTCGCGCTCT
>CAYLLU010000022.1:18226-19704 GCA_964384845.1 uncultured Dehalococcoidia bacterium | reverse complement strand
TCGGCTTGGGCGAACCCAGCCTCGACATCGCCGAGGCTGAGTTGAAGGTGATCTGCAATATTGTTTTCGTACTCATCATGAAGTTGTGGGGCGTCTGGCTTTATCGCCTCTTCGACGTTGTTAACAACGGGTAGGAGATCGTACTCTACGTCGATCAGGCTTGCTGCTTCTTCCGCGGCATGAAGGCTCGTCGCCGCTACGGCTGCGATCGCGTGGCCCTTGTAGAGAACCTTATCTTTAGCAAGTACCTTGTTGTTCGCCTGGCGATCTTCAAGGACAGGGGAGTCGGTATCCACCAAGTCTGTTGAGGTAGCCACAGACCGGACGGCTGGGTGAGCCTCGGCCCTACTTGTGTCGATGGACAGGATACGTGCATGGGCATGAGGACTGCGAAGTATCTTTCCATGTAAGAGTCCAGGCGGGCTGATGTCTGCGCCGTATTGCGCTTTACCGGTCACCTTGTCATAGCCGTCATGGCGGATGGGACGTTTGCCGACGACCTTGAATTCCTTGTTTGAAAGCACGATGTTGGATGTCATATCGAGTCTCCGAACTCCAGGGTGATTTTGTATACAACAGGCTGAATTGTATCACAAGGGATCGGGATTGAATCGATTGTGGACCGAGGATATAATCTGCCGCGCACGTTTCCTCAATGGAGTCGAATAATCGATTGAGACAACAACAAAATGTTACAACGGGAGAGAATTGAATGGATACTCGACATGAGATATTTGAAGCGCTGAAGGAGTTCGACTCCGCGACCATATTCAACGCGGTTATTGAGGACATGGGAGCTAGTCAGGGAGGGGGTGAATTAGAGGGCAAGGGTGGAATCCCTGTGAACTACACGGACCCAACGATTCGCTCACTGCTCCCAAATCTTGGACGTGCGGTAGGCACTGTAGTTACAACCGAGGTCACGCCCCTAGACCACGATTCGGAAGCTATCCCTTGGGGCGATTACTACGATACTCTCGACTCTACCCCAGGCCCGATTGTAGTTGTGATGAAGGATGTCGATTCGCGCCATGGCCGCGGCGCATGTTTTGGTGATGGCATGGCTGGGGTTCACAGATTATGCGGCGTAACTGGAGCAGTCGTGGATGGTGTCGTGCGTGACCTGGCGGGCATAGAGGACGTCGGATTGCCAATCTGGGGATTAGGTGCAGTTCCGGGTCATGGCGTATTCAACCTCGTATCTGTGAATAGATCCATTACTGTTGGCGGATTGCGGGTTAAGCCGGGGGATGTGCTGGTGGCTGATCGAGACGGCTGCACCAAGATTCCGCGCGAATCTGACCTTGAGGCCATCCTATCCAAAGCCCGTGAGGTCTTTGAGCGAGAGCAAGCTGGCCAAGAACTGATGCGACGCCCAGACATGACCTATGTGAGATACAAAGAGCTCGCGTGATCGGATTCCGTTGACCATGGAAATAAAGGAAGACCGGTGTCTGCAATATTAGTCGTCAGCAGCG
>CAYLLU010000022.1:0-18126 GCA_964384845.1 uncultured Dehalococcoidia bacterium | reverse complement strand
GTTGACCATGGAAATAAAGGAAGACCGGTGTCTGCAATATTAGTCGTCAGCAGCGTTTGTTTACTTGTTGAAATACGCCTCGTATTTTGAAAAAGATGACCCGAAGTGGGACGACCATCACACGCATCATGTTTGAGGTTGGGATGAGCCTATCATGAACCTAAGGGATCACAACCATTCTCAGAGGAATGCGGTCCTACTCTATAACTTGACCGCGCGGATGTGGTTGTTGAAGTGGTCGCTGATCAGTAATACGTCGTCGCGGTACAAAAGCAGTCCGTAGGGACGATTCAGGCTTGCCTGGGTGGCCGCGCCGTGGTCCCCGGCATATCCAGCCACTGCGCTCCCTGCGACGGTGGATAACACGCCATCGAGCCCAATCTTTCGGACGCGATCATTGCCCGTGTCGGAAACATACAGCGTGCCGTCGGAGGCAACCGCTAGCCCGAATGGCCCGGAGAGGTGGGCTTCCTTGGCGGGTGTCCCATCCTCCGAAAATCCCTTTTCCCCTATGCCAACTATCGTAGTGATCGTACCCGCTGTATCGATACGCCGGACGACGTTATAGCTGCCGTCGGCGAAAAACATGTTACCAAGGGTGTCGAAACTAATGTCGTAGGCTGCCCCCACGCGGGCTGAGGTAGCGGGTCCGCCGTCTCCGGTGTAGCCCGGCGTCCCGGTGCCAGCCACAGTATCGATGATGCCCGTCTCGGAATCCACCCGACGTATGCGTCCTGCCTGGGAGTCTCCGATGTACACCGAGTTGTCCGGACCGTGGGATACTGAAATGACCTGGATCAAGTGCGCGCCAATCGCTGGTCCACCGTCACCCTTGTCCCATTGCTCCCCAGATCCAGCCAGATTCCTAATCACACCATCGGTACCTACCCTGCGAACGTGACCGTGTCGCGTGTCGGCGATCACGACGCGCCCTTGTGAGTCTACCGACACATCGTACGGATTGCCCAGATATGCCTCGGTAGCCGGTCCATTGTCCCCACCGTGGGCCCGTGCGCCGTTGCCGGCGATAGTGCGAATTAATCCAGTTTCGGGGTCGATGGCGCGGATTCGCTGGCCCCAGACATCGGCGATATAGACGTGGCCGTCCGGGCCCAGGGACATACCACCTGGCCCATTCAGGAAGCCCTTTGTGGCATCCTCGTTATCGTGTATGCTAGTGCCGCCAAGTACCGTCGTTACGATGCCGGTTTCGCCGTCATAGCGGCGCAAGCGTCCAGAGCAGTCTCCCCAGAACACAGTGCCGTCAGGGTCTGCATATATACCTACCTCGCAAGAATTGACCTGAGTTTCAGAGCCGTGTAACCCCTCTTGGCCGTATCCAGGGACGCCATTGCCTACCAGCGTGGTCACGATGCCGGTCTTTGCCTCCACCTTCCTTACCCGGTACCCGTACTTTTCGCCGACGTATAGGTTGTCGTTTGTGTCGAGACATATTGAGTCCGGCATTAATGTACTTGCCTCTGTAGCGAGTCCGCCGTCGCCGTTGGATGCGGCCTGACCATTGCCAAAAACGGTCGTGATGATCCCCGTTTTCATATCTATCTTACGGATACGATGGTTCGAGTTATCGCATATGTAAAGGTTACCTTTCGAGTCGAAGGCAAGGTGCTCAGGGTGGTTGAATGCGGCCTCACTGGCGGGGCCCCCGTCGCCGTGGTAGCCGCCAAGGCTAAGCTTGGGACCAGAGTAGGGACGTGAATCACCCTTCTCCGAAGGTAGGTGTCGCGCGTCCTGGCCTGCGAAGGTCTCGATGATGCCGGTTTTGGCGTCGATTCGTTTTACGTTGTTGGCCCACTCGCTGGAGAGGAATATGTTGCCGCATTCGTCCACTGCTATGCCGCAATGGGTGTCCAATTCGGAGTCTACAGCTAGGCCACCGTTGCCACCACGACCAATCTTGCCCGTACCCGCAATTCTAGTGATGATTCCGGTCGCGTAGTCGATTCGGCGATAAGTCTGGTTGCCTAGGTCTGAAAGGTACAAATTGCCCTGCTTGTCCTGTGACAGGTCGTGAGGGAGGTATAAGCGTGCTTTGCTCGCCGGACCGCCGTCGCCCGAAGTGCCGGGGACACCGTCCCCCGCAAAATTGTGGAGAATGCCGTGGTGGTCGATTCGCCAAAGTCGGTTTCCATGGTAGTCTGCAACGATGAGGTCGCCGTCAGGCCGTCGTACAACGCCTACCGGCCACCCGGCGTCGGCCTCTTTGGCGGGGACCTCGGTACTGTATCCGGCCCCTGCAACGGTAGTGATCTCGCCACGTGCAAGTCCGGTCACGATTTCGTTCAGGCTCAAGAATATTGCCTCCGTGTGGCAATTGACCGAGCAAGTTCTGAGACTCCGGTTCTAGGGAAACTGGTTTTATCTTGCGGGCTCGTCTGGTCTAGCGGAATCATACAGGACTCAGTGCTGGAAGATAAGGTGCTGTAGGCGGAAACAATGGATGCCAGTGGCCCTAGTTTACCTGGAGTAGTGTCGTGGCCTCGGCGTGATGGACATGGTATCGTCCATTCGGGCGGGGCGTCTCGTGTGGACGCCCGAATCGCCCGTCACGTCCTAGAGGTGATGCAAGGTTTGCACGAATCCTCTGATACCGACCGCCACATTTTGTTACGTTCTACATGCGAACAGTTTGCCGTGGTCCCAGAGGATATGACGGAGGGACACTTTGGTTAGGCCGTGACTGACCCATGCTGGTCCACTATTTCAGGAAGTGATAGCCTACCCTGAGGCGAATACTCACTAATCGACGGCTGTTCACTGGAATAGATGGAGTTGACATGGCCCCCTTAAACAAAGTCGAAATTGGAAAGACCGGTGTCTGGGTTACTCGTATTGGACTCGGTGGGGCACCTCTGGGCGGGCTTTACGCAGACGTGGGTATAGAGGCCGCTGCCGCAACTGTGTTAAAGGCTCAAGAACTAGGTGTGCATTACTTCGACACTGCGCCGCTGTACGGTAACGGTCGTAGTGAACTTGCGTACGCCGAGGCTCTTCGGAATCTTGATCGTGAGAGCTTCGTTATTTCTACCAAGGTAGGGCGTGTACTGGTACCGGTGGATACTCCACCAGAGTCCGAGCAGTTCGTGAATCTACCGGCCATGGAGCCGGTCTTCGATTTCAGCCGTGATGGGATACTTAGGTCGTTGGAGGATAGTCTTGAGCGTTTGGGTCTGGACCGCATCGATATAGTCTTCATTCACGATCCGGATGATCACTATGAACAGGCGATAGAAGAAGCATACCCAACACTTGCCGATCTAAGATCCCAAGGCGTAATAGGTGCTATTGGCGCGGGGATGAACCAGTGGGAGATGCTGGCCGCTTTTGCGAAGCATGGTGATTTCGACTGCTTTCTACTTGCCGGCAGATACACATTACTGGATCATTCCGGACTTGCCGAATTACTACCTCTATGCTCAGAGAAGGGCATCAGTGTTGTCTTGGGTGGGCCATACAACTCGGGTATCCTCGCTTCCGACCTATCCTCTTCGGCTAAATACAACTACATGGCACCGTCACCAGAAATTCTTGCGCGCGCGCGTCGCATCAAGGTCATCTGTGACCATCATGAAGTGCCATTGAAAGCTGCGGCGCTCGAGTTCGGTCTCGCGCACCCTGCTGTAGTTTCCACGATACCAGGTGCCCGCTCTATCGGCGAGGTCGCTGAAAACATAAAAATGGGGACAATTCCCATACCGGACAATTTTTGGGCCAAACTGTACGATGAGGGACTGATCCCGCGCGAAGCCCCTGTACCCGATTCACCATAGTGATTTTTGGTCTTGTTTGGAAGGAGAGTGAGCGTCCTTTGAAATCCTTTGGAATGACCTTAGATTTGAATGGCAATCCTGAGGCGAAGTCAAAATATGTCGAATACCATCGGACCGTTTGGCCTGACGTGCTAACTGGCCTTAAGGGCGTAGGCGTAACCAAGATGAAGATATATCTCCACGGACAGCGACTCTTCATGTATCTAGAGACCGAGGATGACTTCGTGCCTAATCGTGATTTTTCTCGATATATGGACACCGGTAGAGCCCGGGAGTGGGACGAACTGATGAGGACATTTCAACAGCCTGCGCCAGGGGCGCTGCCTGGTGATTGGTGGTCCGAAATGGACGAAGTTTTCGACCTCGACTGGTAGTGTGACCTGGTAGTGTAACAAGGAGAACATGACCACAACCTCCCGTGCAAGTGATTACACGATAATAGACAGCCACCACCACCTGTGGGACCTTTCTAGGCGCGACTACGACTGGATGCCGCCTGACGATAATGTACTGAAGCGTAACTATCTTTTCCCAGATCTACAGCCGTTACTTGAACGAAGCGGGATTTTCGCCACGGTGCTGGTCCAAGCCCATGAGTCGGTAGAGGAGGCCGATTGGTTGTTGGACCTGTTTGCAGACAACGACTCTATCGCTGGCGTCGTTGCCTGGGTAGATCTAACTAGTACAGATGTCGGCAAAGTACTTGACCGGTTGATAGGCCGAGGTGGCCTGGTGGGTATCAGGCATGGTGTAGAGCATGATCCCGATCCTGAGTGGCTCACTCGCGAGGCCTCTATTCGAGGGCTGCGGGAGGTGGCCGCTCGTGGCCTCGCGTACGACGTTCTGACACGGCCTCACCAACTTTGGCAAATACCACCACTTGCGGAGAATATTCCAAACCTGCGTATGGTAGTCGATCACCTATCGAAGCCGTCAATAGCCTCAGGGGATATTTTATCTTGGGCAGACGACATCGCAAAGGTTGCTACTATTCCTGGAGTCTACTGCAAGCTGTCAGGGATGGTAACGGAGGCGGACCACGCAAACTGGACGCCCAACGACCTGAAACCCTATGTTGAGCACGTCATCGAGGTCTTCGGACTAGGCCGCATCATGTTTGGTAGTGACTGGCCGGTCTCCCTTCTTGCGGCCGAGTATGAGGAGGTACTTGTGACCGCGCTGGAGGCCACAGGATCTTTGTCATCGGAAGACACGGCTCGTTTGTTGGGCGGTAATGCTATCGATTTCTATAGGCTCAACATTTCATTGTGAATTTACAATCAGTGACAGCTTTCTTATTTTGATCCATCACGTTACTAGAATGAACCTGCGTTGTAGAATTTTGTGGAGGAGATACATATGCCCGAGATGTCTCAGCCCATTCGAATGGCCATGTACGGCACCAAACATGCCCATGCACGTGGTGTACTAAGTGTTATGCTGGCCAATTCCGACGTTGAGGTGGTCGGTGTATTTGAGCCGGATCAATCGCGGCGCAAGGAGCTTGAGGGAGCGAGGGATGAGCCCTGGTCTTTGGTACAGTGGCTGGGCGATTCCGTGGAAATTCTAGAAGACCCATCGATCGTCGCTGTCGCTTCCGAAGGTCATAACGCGGAGAGTCTGTCCCATACTGAGGCTATCGTAGATGCTGGCAAGCACGTCTTCTACGATAAACCTGCGGGCGAAGACTTGCCTAGATTCGAGCGTGTGCTTACTACCGCGGAAGAGCAGGGTCTGCTTGTACAATTGGGGTACATGTTCCGCTATAACGACGGCTTCGTAAGAATCGCAGAATGGGTCCGATCGGGTTTTCTCGGAAACGTCTATTCTGTCCGTGCTCATATGTCAACTACTGTTTCCACTGACTCCCACGCGCGTTTGGCCCAACATAAAGGTGCCATATTTTATGATCTTGCTGGGCACGTGCTAGATCAGATTGTTTGGTTGCTGGGCAGACCACACCACATCAAAAGCTTTCTCCGTAACGACTTATCGGAGAACCCCGGGTTTGTCGACAATTCAGTGGTTATTCTCGAATTCGATCGCGCCGTAGCGATCGTGGACATAGCGGCGATGGAACCCAAACCTATGGCCCGGCGATTCGAGGTGTACGGGGACGAGGGTTCAGCAATCCTAGATCCAATGGAGCCAGCTAGTGCACTTCGACTGTGCCTGACAGAGGCAAAAGGGGGCTATCCTGAGGGCGTCTCCAGGATCCAACTCGAAGCGCGCCCGAGATACGTGGCTAGCCTGTCCGCATTTATCGAGGATATACGTGGTACTAAGACGCCCGATCGCTCACTACGCCACGAATTTCTCGTTCAGGAAACTCTGCTTAGAGCGACAGGAGCGGCTACTGGTTAGGTACAGTGTGACGTTCCGTGTATCGAAGTTGGGTATGTTGCGGTGCCCGAGAGCCTGAATGTCGGTGTGATAAGTTGCACTCCATCGTCGCAATTATCTGGAAGTCGAGCGTCATCATACTGCTATATGGAATATTTTTTAGCAAACGTCTAGCGATGATCAACTTCTGCGTTTCATTGGTGCCCTCACCGATTATCATGAGTGGTGCTTCGCGGTAGTACCGCTCCACGGGGTATTCTTTGACGTAGCCATAGCCTACGTGGATACGCATCGCTTCCATCGTGACCTCAGCACACGTTTCGGACGCGAATAGCTTTTCCATGCCCGCCCCCAGATCGACAGGGTTTCCCTCATCCTTGAGTCGCACTGCATGGTCAACGGTGTCGATTACAGATCGCGCGGTGTATCATGAGGACATGTCACGATCTATCGAAGGAGACCTTCTCTCCGCAGATTCATCCTGCGTCACTACGGACCTGATCCTGTTAGGCTCGTCGACTTTCCTGTTCTGGACGTCTCTCTATTTGTACGTTCCCATTCTGCCGGCACATGTGGAGGCCATGGGCGCTAGCCTGATCATGGTCGGTGCGGTTATCGCCTCGTACGCCATCGCGCAGCTGCTGCTCCCCATGCCGGTGGGGGTCTGGACAGACCATGTTGGCCGGCGTAAATCTTTCGTGGTCGGCGGCCTGCTCTTCGCCTCCGCCGGCGCCGGCGCTATGGCGGTGGCGCCCGATCCCTGGACCCTGTTCGCTGGGAGGGCTGTCACCGGTGTCGCTGCCACTACCTGGGTCGTCTCCAGCGTCTTCTTCGCGTCGTATTTCACGGCAGAACGGACCGCTCGCGGCATCGGTATCATCAGCTTCGTGAACAATGGGGCGATGGTGGTGGCCACATCCGTTGGGGGCTTTCTGGCCGATCAGTGGGATACCGAGTTGATCTTTGCCATCGCGGCGGTCCTGGGGTTGATCGGCATCGGATTCCTGCTACCGGTAAGGGAGAAGAGAACCACGGATGGCACGATGTCATTACAAAACTACCGCACAGTCGCCTTCCAACCCGATCTGCTGCGATTGTCTTTTGCCAGTATGCTCGTCCAATTTGCGGGCTTTGCCACCATATTCAGCTTCACCCTGGTCTATGCCGCACGTATCGGTGCGGGGCCCTCGGATCTGGGATTTATCACAGGCTCATATCTGGTCGCGGCCACTGTCTCCAGCCTGGTCACCGTCTATATGGTGGAGCGAAATGGCTACTTGTTTACCATCACCCTCGGAGTGGTGGTGATGGGGGCCACACTTTTGGTTATGCCCCTGGTGACGACCCTCGGCGTGCTCGTTGCACGGCAGGTGATCATCGGCGGAGGGCAAGGCCGCTCCAATACCGCTCTCATGGCATTGAGTATAAACACCGTCTCGCCGAAAAACAGGGCCACTGCCATGGGGGTCTATCAGGCCGTCTACTCCATTGGTATGCTTGCAGGACCCGTCGTGGGCGGCGCAGTGGCCGGCACCGCGGGCATCGACTTCGTCTTCTATCTCTCAGGTGTTATGGCGCTTTTCGGGGGATCCCTGCTATATTTCAAAAAGGCGTAATCTACTCTGTATCACCTCATTTGATAAATAATGAGAATCTTAGCCATAGATATCGGCACCGGCACCCAGGACATTCTGCTATTCGACTCGACGCGGACAGTGGAAAATTCCGTGCAACTCGTCGTACCCGCACCTACGGTCATCGCGGCGGGTAGGGTACGGGCGGTCACGGCCCGACGGCGAGCCCTGGTGCTCACGGGCGTGAACATGGGAGGGGGCCCTGTCACTGGAGCGGTTGAAGAGCACCTGGCGGCTGGTCTGGCGGTCTACACGACACCAGCGGCCGGATCCACCTTTGACGACGACCTCGAGATAGTGCGACGCATGGGAATAACCCTCGTCTCCGACGACGAGGCTTCTCGACTGGATGGAGATACTGTAGTACTACAAGACGTGGATATGGGCATGGTGCGGCGCGCGCTGCAGGCCTTTGACATCAAACCGGAGTGGGACGCATTGGCCGTAGCTGTCTTTGACCATGGCGACGCTCCTCCTGGCTACAGTGACCGCAGATTCCGATTCGACCACCTTCGCGATCAGATTCTTCAAGAGCGCCGCGAGCTGCTTTCCTTCGCTTACATGGCCGACGATGTTCCAGCCTACTTGACCAGGATGATTGCGGTGACGGAGACTGTCGGTGACGAAAACTCCTTGATGCTAATGGACACTGCCCAGGCCGCAGTTCTTGGCTCTCTCGAAGACCCCGCCGTAATCGCTGCGAGCTGCGCGGTGGTTGCAAACCTGGGTAACGAGCACACCTTGGCATATCATCTACATGGGCCCACAATCCTCGGTGTCCTAGAACACCATACCCACGTCCTGAGCCCAGACAAACTTGAAGAACACCTGGAAGACCTAGTAGGGGGAAGCCTTGACGGCGAGGCCATCTGGAAAGAACAGGGCCATGGCGCAGTAGTGGTCGAGGGAGGGGAGACTCTTAAGTTCCTCAGCGTCATTGGTCCGATGAGAGGGATTCTGCAAGGCTCGCACCTGGAGCCATATTTCGCCATGCCTCATGGATCCATGATGATGGCTGGATCTTTTGGGCTGGTGAGGGCTTGGGCTGAGCACAACCCGTCTGCGCACGAAGAAATCATATCCGCGCTCAGCGCCATTGGTGAGAGTCTAGGCCACCACCATTGATAGGTTCACTGTAGGAGGCTAGGAATGGTTTCCCTGGCACTAGGCCTCGGCGTTCTACAGTGCGAAGGAGTCCATCATCTCTGTGGTTGTCTTGGACTTGGCCCGGCTCTGCAACTCTCGTATCCGATCTTCAAATGGGACACGTCTATCGGCCTGATAGATAATTCCTAGTGGGACACCGCCTTTGTCCACGATCTCGTGAGCCGATGATAGGTCCGCGGTGTCGTGGTCATCGCCGATAGCCCATGCTTTTGGCTCGATGCCCTTACGTTTACTACCTTTAAGTTCTTCATAAATGTCGTTGTACTCTGTGCACGGAGATTGCACGTGAACGATCGCGAATCCAGGGTTATTCATACCCTGGCATATCATGTCTGCCAGGTCGTTGATCTTACTTGACATCGCCGATGCTACAAAGGACACACCGAATGTGAGGTACATTTGAAGGGCGTTGATACCATCCTCGGCCTTGCCGTAGGGAGTAGAGCTGGTTACCATGCCTAGTTCTGATGTCGGGGAGCTCTGTCCTTTAGTCAGCCCGTAGACGGCGTTGTCCATCACCACTACACATATGTTCAGGTTACGCTGTGCCTGGGGCGCGATGTGCTCCATCCCTATACTCAGGAAATCGCCGTCTCCGGCCACCACAACCACATTGAGTTCCGGACGCCCCATCTTGACCCCCATGGCAATGGGAAGAGTCCTTCCGTGCAGTCCGTGGATACCATAGGGCTGAGGTCCCTCCAGTAGATGGACCATGTTTCCTGAGCACCCAATGCCGGCTACCACTACGTTACTCTCAATCGGTTCCTCTGTCTCAATGACCCGTCGTTCTATGGCACGCTCAAGGGCTCGTCTGACGCCAAAGTCTCCACAGCCTGGGCACCACTTGAAGTCGTACTCTGGGTTTTTCTGAGTCATATTTTCAGACTCTCCTTATTTAGGACGGCTATCCGATCTAACACGCGTTCCACGAGATCACTGACGCTGAAAGGGAGGCCAGTGTACTGGGTTATTGATTCGGCCATTACTCCCTCGGAGCGGAGTATGGAGGAGAACTGTCCACGATAGTTAAGCTCTGGGACTAAAACAAGATCCTTACGCCTGAGTTCTTCAAGTAGTTTCGGGGGGAGTGGATTTAGATACATCGTATAGTACCAAGCAATGTCCATATTATCTGCTAGGAGTTGTTGGTACGCTTCAAAGCCAGAGCCCTTGGAACCTCCCCAAGGCATTAGGACGACCGAAGCGTCAGTGTTTTGGGCCTCGTAGGTGCTGTCCAGGAGCAGATTCAACTTCTTAAATCGACGTTCGGTCATTTGCACGTGGCGATCAGGGAGATGGGTCGTGTCGCCTATCGGGTCGTGCTCACTCGCGTTTGCCACGTAACTTCCGGGGTTTCCAGGGATGGGCATTGCTGACATGCCGCTACCTTCGTAGCGAAGGTAGCCGTTGTCGCCCGTGTAGACCAGCCGATTCTCGACATTGACCTTAGCGAGGTCCGGCTTCCTGATGTTCTGTTCTCGCTCCGATAGAGCGTGTTCGCTTAGTAAAATGACAGGCCCTTGGTAGCGCTCGGCCCAGTTGAAAGCCGTCACGGTACCGTAGAAACACTCCTCTACGGTCCCAGGGGCGATTACCGGAATTGACACGTCACCATGGGCCGGATTTATTGCGCTGAGCAGGTCCGATTGCTCAGTCTTGGTTGGAAGACCTGTCGCTGGGCCGCCGCGCTGTACGTCGACCACGACGAGTGGAATCTCCGCCATCCAAGCTAAGCCTATCCCCTCACTCATCAATGATAACCCAGGACCCGCCGTTGACGTCATTGCCTTGGCACCAGCGTAACTGGCTCCTATTAACGCGTTGATGGACTCGATTTCTGAGCTTACCTGGTATGCAAATTGGTCCTCTCCAATCAGATTGGCTTCCATCCACAACAGGATGGTTGTTGCCGGGGAGATAGGATATCCCGCGAAGAACTGCACGCCCGCGTGGACGGCACCGAGGCAAATGGCATGGTTACCGTTGAGGAATATCTGATCGTATTCGGGGGGGATTTGTTCCGACAACTCGCCGAGACTGAATCCACTTTCCTTCGCTGCTTGCCTGCCTAGCGTCATAGCCTCGATGTTTTGGGGTACGATCTTCTCTCCATACCGAGCTACGTTGCTCCAACGTCTCCGGACAAAGTCCTCCAGGATTGTTTGGGGTACACCAACCAGTCCCGCCAGGGCACCCATCATAACCATGTTCGCTGCCCTGGAGTTGCCAGTGGACTTAGCGAGCTTGTCGAAGGGAATCCCCAGACCCCTGGCATCGTCTGCAATTTGGACCTTGTCGGAGTCGTACATGATAAGACCTTCCGACTTCACATCGCACTTATGTGTCTCATAGGCGTCCTCATTGAAAACAACAAGGACGTCTAGGGCGTCGCCGCGGCTCAACATTTGTACGGTGGAAACCCGGGCTTGCATGAAGGTTGGTCCACCAGTGATCTGGGAGGGGAAGGTCGCAAACGTCTGTGCGTGGTAGCCTGCCTGGGCATTGGCTCGGGCGAAGCCCTGTGCAGCTGTTAGGAATCCCTGGCCTCCCTCACCTGCAAATCGCACAACGAAGTCATTCTTCTTCAACTAGATTCTCCTGAGAGATTACCTGTGTCCACGTTATATAGCTGGGATGGTGTGGTAATGAAGTCGTATATTACGGCGAATGAAGCGAGCAGCCATTGGGGTGGCCGGATACTTGAGTCATTTTGAACTAGGAGTCAACTGTAGATACTTTCGAGGTAGTATCAGTCTGAAGCTCGTCATATAGCTAAAATATAGCAGGGCTAGGCCCGAGATGTCAACGTATTTCTCTGGTGGTGAGAGGCTTCGGACGGGTATAATCGCGGCTGAATCAAACGGTTCTAAGACCTCGCGCCTGATCTCTGGTTGACGATCCACTGGAGTCTTCTAGGCAGCACATCTTTCATCTGCAACATTAGGATCGTCATGTTGGCTTTGGTAGACTTCGCCGATGTCGTTTAACACAATGTTGTGATATGACGAGTCGGTAAGTCCATATTGTCACTTTCCATCTCCGTGGTCTTCGTAGAAACCTCGATTCACTCACTAGGAGTTGTCGCCAGTCCCGACACATATACATTCATTCTTGTACATGATTGGAGCCTGTGGTCAATTTTGAGAAAGCTATTACGTGTTATCGATGACAGGAATTGGATGGTGTAAGGCACTGTGGTGTGCCCGTGAGGAGTATCGGGCAATGGGAACTAGACACACGCCAATGAAAGCCAACTATGTCAACGGTCCACTATGGGTACTGTAACTAGTCTTCTACAATGAAGTGGAACGCCACGGGACACAACACCAGGAACACCGCGTCGAAGGCGGCCATCAGAGACAGCCACGTTGCCATGTCTGTCAACTCTTGGCTATATAGCACAAGTCCTGTCGTCTCCACAGCGGCAATTACGATTGGGACCGTCGCCGGTAGGAACAGTAGAGGTAGCATCACTTCTCGGGCATGTGTATTCACCGCCATTGCTGAGAACAAGGTGCCTAAGGAGGAGATTCCGAGAGTGGCAAGTAGGGCAATTGGAAGCAATTCTGGCTTCCATAATGGCAGGTTAAATAGCACTGCGAATACTGGGAATACCATAATCTCAACCAACATCATGAACAAGAAATTGGCCAGCATCTTGCCGAAGAATATAGTGTCCCGTGACACTGGCGACAACATAAGCCCCCGTAGGTTGCCGGAGTCCCTCTCTAATCCAAACGATCGAGTCAGACCTAGAACACCTCCGAAAATATTGGCGATCCAGAGCACGCCAGGAGCAACAATTCCGACATTACGGGGTGACGGTTCAATGGCGAAGTTAAAAACCACGATTACCAGGAGCGAGAACACTAGGACCGAGACGACTATGTCCTTAGTTCTCAGCTCCAGCAGGATGTCTTTCCAGATTAGCGCAGCGATCGGCTTCAGGTGTGCTCTCAACGGTCCGTATCCGTGTGTTCGGCATAGAGCTTCTTTATCGTATCAGGGTCTGTATCCCTGCCAATTTGTGCAGTATGCACTATGTGGCCCTGGGATAGGATCGCGACCCGGTCACCTATCGCCGCGGCGCGCTCCGGACTGTGTGTTGTGATAAGAACGGCGCGGAAAGACGTAGCTGGGTCGCGGATCAGCGTATCGAGAGTCGCTTGGGATTCTTGGTCGAGACCGGACTCCGGCTCGTCCATTACCAGGATTGTCGGATCATGCAACAGCGCTCGTGCTATGGTAAACCTTTTTTTTAGTCCATGGGATAGTGTCCCAACTCGCTGGTGGAGCCTTCCGGAAAGGCCTAGCCTGTCCGCAGTAGTCGCTATGCGATCGCTGGCCTCGTCAAGGCCGAACATACGCGTCACGAAGTGCAGGTTCTCGTATCCTGTGAGATCGTCATAAAGTAGTGGGTCGTGGGTAACAACGCCGACCAGGCTTCGTATCTGTCGACCAAACTTCAAAGGGTCTAGGTTTGCCACACGAATAGTACCGTCGTCCGGTCGGGTTAGTGTAGTTAGGATCCTCATTAGGGTGGTTTTGCCGGAGCCGTTCGATCCCAGTACGATCACCACTTCACCCCACGGAACGTCGATATCTAGGTTCTTGAGGATTCCTGCCCGACCATAGGACTTTTGTATTCCACGGGCTGCGATGGCTGGTGGGCGTTGCACTAGGGTCGGGGCCATAATTTAGCTTTGTCACCTCTTGGGTTGTGGGAGTTGTCGTTTAAAGGACTAAGTGTAATGTATTATATAGGTTCTTATACGAGAACCACGGTGACTATAGCATGGCAACTATCGAATCTTTGCGAGACGATTACGAATCACTTGATAGCCGTCTAGAGGCGAGAGCGGCCGGCGTCGTCGATTCAGATTGCCTGTTAAGCTTTGAGTACGAATACCCTGGGAGTGACTCTGAAGTGGTGATAGATACCCAGGAGTTCACGGCGGTCTGCCCTTGGAACAAGCTGCCTGATTTTGGTTCTCTGAAGATTGAGTACGTCCCCGACCGGCAGTGCATCGAGCTGAAATCGCTTAAATACTACCTACTTTCATACAGTGGGGTTAATATTGTTCAGGAGCATGCGGCCAACCAAGTACTTAAAGACCTCGTTGCGGCCTGCTCACCCCACCGGATGACCGTTACCCTAGACTACTTGGTGAGAGGCGGACTTCACACTATAGTGACCGTTCGCCACGGGGCGGTCTGATCCCTCTTCTAATGCCAAATTACAGTCTCACACTGTTGTCCGGCGGCCTCGATTCTACGACGGTCACCGCTTATGCCCTTGGTCGCTCGGACCACTTGATGGCCCTAACCTTCCACTATGGACAGATTCATGGCAAAGAGGTTAGGTGCGCGCGCCGTGTCGCGTCGTACCTCGGCGTCGAGCACAAGCTCCTGGATGTAGTTTTCCTCAAAGAGATAGCCTGGTATTCGGCCCTGACAAATCCCGACGCCTTCGAGGTCCCCAAGGACGCCTCTGCGATAGGCACCGGTGTCCCCATCACTTACGTGCCTTTGCGGAACACCATGTTCCTGTCGTTGTCTGCGGCCTTATTGGAGAGCAGGGTACTGCATGCGATAGAAGTTGAAGGAGTGCCGGCGGCGGAGGTTACCGCACGGCTCTATATTGCTCCCAATGCCATCGATTATAGTGGCTATCCCGATTGTCGGCCCGAGTTCTATGAACAGATGGTGAAGACTCTTCACCTCGGTAGTAAACTAGGAGCCGAGTATGGCATAGGTATCGGGATCGAGACGCCCATCCTGCACATGTCCAAGTCCGATATTATTAAAATGGCAGTCGACCTTGGCGTGCCCCTAGACCAAACCTGGAGCTGCTACGAGGGCCACGAGACACCTTGCAACGAGTGTGACAGCTGTGTTCTCAGGGCAAAGGGCTTTGGGGAAGCAGGGGTCATAGACCCACTAGTGGGTGTCTAATACGGGGAGTGTGAAGGAGCTTCGTCAGGGGCTCTCTGCCGTTACATGAGAAACCGGGCTGTGGCCGTGTGGTAGATTAATTCGGGTGAGTAGAGCAGGAAGACTCAGCCCCTCTGCCGAGGGTGATAGGGACCATATCAGTGTATCGACACCCCTCTCCGCTTCACTCTGAGAGGGACTGGAGCAGGTCTAAAGGAACAGTGGCGCGAACACTAGAGCCACAATGGACATCAACTTGATCAGGATGTTCAGTGCTGGGCCAGAGGTGTCCTTGAAAGGGTCTCCTACTGTGTCTCCGACGACCACAGCAGTGTGTTGGTCAGAGCCCTTGCCGCCATGATTACCCTTCTCCACCCACTTTTTGGCGTTGTCCCAGGCGCCTCCCGCGTTGGCCATCATGATGGCCAACAGGAAGCCTGTCGCGATCGCGCCCACAAGTAGCCCGCCTAACGCCTCTGCGCCAAGTATAGCCCCTACCGCGACCGGCGCTACAATTGCTAGCAATCCTGGGAGTACCATCTCTCGCATCGCGCCTCGGGTGCTTATGTCGACGGCCCTGGCATAATCTGCTGGGGCATTGCCATCCATAAGCCCTTCGATCTCTCGGAACTGTCGGCGTACCTCGGTAATCATCGCGTTCGCAGCACGACCTACTGCCTGCATGGTTAGTGCCGAGAACAGGAAGGGCATGATGGTGCCGACGATTAGCCCCATCATCACGTTTGCGTTCAGCAGGTCGAACATGTCCACGCCACTGACTTTCGAATAAGCCGCCATCAACGCAAGCGCTGTAAGCACTGCCGAACCTATGGCGAAGCCCTTACCTGTAGCCGCCGTCGTGTTGCCCAAAGAGTCGAGTGCATCCGTCCTCTCACGCACCTCTGGACCTAGGTGTGCCTGCTCGGCGATGCCACCCGCATTATCGGCAACCGGTCCGTAGGCATCCGTGGCCAGTGTGATTCCCAGTGTCGATAGCATCCCGACTGCGGCTAGTGCAACCCCGTAAACGCCTGCAAGCTCGTTAGTTGCCCACATCGCTACTACGATCACAACACCCGGTATCAAAGTGCTAACCATGCCCAGGCCCAGGCCTGAGATGATGACCGTTGCGGGGCCAGTCTCTGCCTGCGCGGCGAGATCTCGAGTGAACTTGAACTCGTAGGAGGTGTATATTTCGGACGATGTGCCGATGATCTGCCCCGCCACAAGTCCTACAACGATAACCCAGAAAAGTTCAAACGGTAGATCCATTATGGTGATGGCGGTTCCAGCGCCTACTAGGACCAGAATCCCAGCCGCAATTATGCCAGTTCTTAGCGTCCAGAGGAGGCGCCCCATAGATGCGCCCTCTTTGGTACGAACTAACACCGTACCCAGTATGGACGAGAATATGCCAAGTGTTGCTACGATAATCGGTAGTAGGAACAGATTATTATCGTAGTTGGCCTTGACGTCGCTCAGGTCGCCAAGGTCGAGGTAGAGGGCCCCAGTGGCCGCTAGTGCGATGGTTGCTATGATGGAGCCGACATAGGACTCAAACAAGTCTGCGCCCATTCCTGCAACGTCGCCTACATTGTCGCCCACGTTATCGGCAATGGTCGCTGGATTGCGGGGATCGTCCTCTGGAATCCCCGCCTCCACCTTACCAACCAGATCTGCGCCTACATCGGCGGCTTTCGTGTAGATGCCTCCACCGACCCTAGCAAACAGCGCTATGGACGATGCACCGAATCCGAAGCCCGCGATGATACTGATGTCCTTGAAGACCAGGTATACAAGGGTAACTCCAATCAGCCCAATAGCCACCACAGAGATCCCCATAACTGACCCGGAACTGAAAGCAACCTTTAGCGCCGCGTTCAGACCATCTTGTGCCTTCACCACGGTTCGGGAGTTGGCGCGTATGGCGATGTTCATGCCAATGAAACCAGCTAGGGCGGAGCCGATTGCGCCTACCAAGTATGCAATAGCTGTCGCGGGTATGGTGCGGTCTGGGTCTACCAGGGCGCCTGAATCCTCGACTCTACCTGTCACATCGTAATCGATGAATACTGCGAGAACTACGGCCATGACAACCACAAATATTCCGAGGAGCCTGTACTCTCGCGAGAGGAAGGCCATCGCGCCTTCCTGTATGGCGCGACCGATGAATTGCACGGTCTCGTTGCCCTTATCCAACTTTATGATACGAATCGCCTGGACGAGCGCGAACAGGAGACCTACGATACCGGCTGATATGGCGATGATTACTATGGTCATTGTGGCAGCTCCACAAAAAATCCTCCCTCAAAAGGGAGGAAGTTTTATAAAATACTATATGGGCAAGTCGCGATAAAAATTAACATACGCTATAAGGCCAGTCAAGCTTATTTCTACGAAAATTAGGTGTCATGGTATGGAGTTTGGGCCTGGCCTGTACCTTCGCCAAGTGATCGCTGCAAGTCGGCCAACTTGCTCTCGAGACGTCGCTGGCGTATCGCCACGGTCAGGTCGCCCCGTGTCCGTTCTAGGACGCCGCGGGCCATATCAGTACTACGGCGAAGGCCCCGTGTGACGGCGTCCGGAAAGTCCATCGAGACCAGGTGGCTGTAGATGTCGTCCATGACGCCAAGTAGTTCTTCACACCGGCTTACATCGTCGCGACGTAGTGCATCTAGGATGAAGCGTCGCATCTCGCCGGCGGCCTCTGCCAGAGCGTTCATATATGGTGCAGCACCGATTCCAAGCTCTTTAGGGCTAGCCAATGGCCTACCTTCTGCAAAGGACAGAGTCGCGCTGGCCTCCGCGTATTCCTTAACAGAGTCTTCCACGAAACCTGCGTAGTACACGCGAGGGTGGTCTACTAGTAGCGCGTCCAATTCCCCCTTAAGATCGGACACCACTTGCAATAGTTTATGTGCTTTGTTCCACTCAGCCCGATGAGTGGCCCTAATACTGTTCGCCGAGTTTCGCACAATCTCTCGGGACAGCTTCAGTGCCTTTTCGCGTGCGTTGTGCGTCTCCATGAAAGCCACTCTAGACGTCTCAGAGACGGCGGCTAGCTCGGCCTTCCGGTCGATAATCATGGTTACCTCTTATCGATTTATCGATCTGATTGATGGTTCTTTGCGTTTTCGATAGCTTCTACTAGTACCTTGGTTGACATAAAGGGATTTGCTGACAGGGTCACGGCGCCCACTACACAACCGCAGTTCGCGCCGGCTGCCACAACCTGTGCAACGTTGCTTGTGTTG
>CAYLLU010000021.1:25318-28872 GCA_964384845.1 uncultured Dehalococcoidia bacterium | reverse complement strand
CGCCAGCCCTGCCCCTGGGCGGTTCCTTCAAAACCCAACATCTTGTGCAACTTCTCGGAGCTAAACGGCAAGTATGGACCAAGGGCTATCTTAAGACAGTTTATGACAGAGAGAGTGACCCACAGAGTGGTCGCAGCGTCCTCTCGGTCGGTCTTGAGAACCTTCCAGGGAGCTTTCTGGTCAAGATACACATTGGCAGATCTGGCAAGACCCATGGCAGACTCGAGACCTGCGCGGAACCTGCATGCCTCGATATTGCGGGCGACTTCTCCGAGCCGCTCGGCGGCCTCATTGAGTAGTGATAGGGCAGCAGGATCTAACACACCAGGCTGCGGTGCCTGTCCGCCAAAATTTCGGTAGGACATGGTCATCACTCGATGAACCAAGTTACCATAAGTCGCCACCAGTTCGTCATTGTTGCGCCGGATGTACTCGCGCCACGAGAAGTCAGAGTCGCTGGCCTCAGGCATCGTAGCAGACAATACGTAGCGCAGCGGATCAGGCTCATAGCGGTCCAGATAGTCCGGTAGCCAGACCGCCCAGTTGCGGCTCGTAGAGAACTGCTTACCCTCGAGGTTAAGAAACTCGTTGGCCGGAACATTATGGGGAAGGTTCAAGTCACCGTGGCCCATTAGCATCGCGGGCCATATCACTGTGTGGAAGGGTATATTATCCTTGCCCATGAAGTAATAGGCCTTGGACTCCCGTTGCCAGAAATCCTTCCATCGATCCGGCTGCCCGTTCATTTCTGCCCACTCCTTGGATGCAGAGAGGTAGCCTATGACAGCCTCAAACCACACATAGAGCCGCTTGCCCTCGTACCCTTCTAGAGGGATCGGTATCCCCCAATCAATGTCTCTGGTGATGGCTCGGTCGTGCAGACCACCCTCCAAATAGCCGATGGAAAAGTTGCGCACATTAGGTTTCCATTCATCGTGGCTCCTCACCCAGTCAAGGAGATTCTCCTCGAAAGCGCTGAGCTTGACGAAAAAATGCTCAGTCTCTTTGATGACCGGCTCGTCCCCACAGAGTTTGCACTTCATTCCGACAAGCTCATCTGGATCCAGAGTTCGGCCACAATTGTCGCACTGATCTCCCCTCGCACCATCGAACCCACAATGGGGACAATTGCCCTCAACGTACCGATCAGCCAAGAAACGATTGTCCCTCTCGCAAAATGGCTGCTGCATCACATCTATGTAAATGTAGCCGTTCTCTTTGAGCTTTAGGAACATCTCCTGAGAAACCGAAAAGTGATTATCAGTATGGGTCGTGGTAAACAGATCAAAGGAAATGCCAAGCCGACGCCAATCTTCGATGAACTGCGTGTGATATCCACCGAAGACTTCTTCCACTGGCACCCCTCGTTTCTCAGCCTCAAGGGTCACAGGAGTGCCATGGGAATCACTGCCAGAGACCATCAGGACATCATTGCCTGCCAGTCTGTGGTACCGTGCAAAGATATCAGCGGGGATATATGCACCGGCCACCTGGCCCATATGAATGGATCCGTTGGCATAGGGCCACGCTACTGCCACAAGAATGCGCTCAGCCATGCTGTTCCGCACCGTACACATATCTGAGAATAATAGTGAATAATATCATATACAGCCTATCGACCGACCCTTTGCAGAAACATATCTCCGCCCGTGCAAGGCCCCTTCCACACCCGCAAATTAATAGGGTGCTCGACGCTTCAAGCAAGTTACAGACCCCCACTATGACAGGTCAAATGAGTACAAAACTAGGGCAGGTCTTGGAGACCTGCCCTAAGAGATACCAACGCTCTAGGACAATCAGGGCGCCTAGATGTCAGGAGAATAAGACCTCCCGTCACCCCTGAATCCAAAGCTCGTAAACTCGCTTTTTCGGCAGGCCGGTGGCTGTGGCCACCAGAGCGACCGCATCCTTAGCAGAAGCGCCTCTTGCTCGCAATTCCTCCAGCAGGGGAATCGTGGACGACTCATGTCTCGACACCCTTACAGAGGTTTCAGCGGCTCCCTCCACCACTATGCAAAATTCACCCCTAGGTTCTTGAAAATACTCTCGCGCCGCCGAAACACTGCCCCGAAACACTTCTTCGTGGAGTTTAGTCAATTCACGGCAGATTGTAATACGACGATCTCCCAGTATTTCAAGCACGTCCTCCAAACTATCTTGCAGTCTATGAGGCGCCTCAAGCAAGATTAACGGATCCTCAGAGGTCATGACCTCGCGCAGGGCTCGTTTTCTGTCACCTCGCCGCCGAGGCATGAAGCCCAAATGCACGAATCTGTTGCCATCAATACCTGAGACAGAGACCGCGGCCGTGATCGACGAAGGACCCGGTACCGGCACTACTGTGAATCCGGCCATACTCGCTGCCAACACCAAATCTGCCCCGGGATCATTGACACCGGGTGTGCCAGCGTCCGACACCAAAGCTAAGTCCTTTTCGGTCAACTCCTCAACGAGCGTCGCGGTCTTGGTCCATTTATTGTGCTCGTTGTAACTAATAACAGGGGTGGATATACCGTGACGTTCCAACAACTTGCGTGTAACACGGGTGTCCTCCGCAGCTATAAGCCCTATCTCCTTTAGGATCCGCAGGGCCCGGAGAGTGATGTCTTCCAGATTACCTATAGGTGTGGATACGACGTAGAGGACGGGCAACGGCGCTCCATGATATGGATATGGACACCATTCTACCAGTAATCCAATGCCTCCGAGAATGCTACCATCTCAACCGCAGAGGCCTTGAACTTACTGTACTGGGCACAAAGCGGGCGAACCCCGACACCGGCGTATTAACGTCGTAGGTATACTGAGAGCAACATAGCCCTTCAGCAGGCTTGTGTCGGTGCCATAACAACACTTTAACACTCGTGATAGACCATGTGACAACAAATTCAAAGAGACGTAGACGATGGAACTTTATCTCGATCATATCCTCATCGGTGTACATGATCTTAGTGAGGCAGCCCACAACTACAATAAGTTAGGATTCAAGATAATCCCTGAAGTCAGTCACCCGGGCCGAGGAACACACAATCGGCTCATTGTGTTTGGCCCCGAGTATTTGGAGTTGATTTCAATTCATGATTCATCGCAGGGACTGTTTAGGCCCAACTTGGTTCAATTCCTGGAGTCCAGTGGGAGGCTATTCATATTTACTATGGGTACCACAGATATCGACGCTATCTTTGCAGAAATGCAGTGTCGGAGATTAGCGGCTAAAACACCAGTGGCCGGCTCACGACACTCGGAAGACAATTCGATAATCTAATCGTGGTGACATATGGAGATCGCTGAGAACACGGTCCCAGGTAGCCAAACCTTCGCCATACAGCACGATAACTCCTTCGACGGGAGGTATCCGGAACCATGTAAAGCCACCGAACACCCAACGGAGTCACCAGCATCCACAATCTGACATTAGCCGTACACGACACCCATGCCGCGGCGCAGGCTTGGATGCGAGCCTACGGGCTGATGCCGATAGGGAAGGCGCCGGACACCCCGGACACACGACGTGTCCAATTGGATCTCGGCAATTGCGCACTCGATATGATGTC
>CAYLLU010000021.1:6274-25218 GCA_964384845.1 uncultured Dehalococcoidia bacterium | reverse complement strand
ACGGAACCGAGTTCGAGTTGGACACGGGACTGACCAACGGGGTTACCATTCGGCTAATTCAGCCATCCTAGGAGTGCAAATAGGTGCGTCCCCTCCGCACTCTTCTCGTATCGGACGATGCAGGACTATTTCTTGATAATACGATTCTCGCGACGTGACCATGCATTCTTGAGGTATGGAAACGCGTCCAACAGCCTCTGGAGGGTACGGTGGGAGGACTCACTCAATTTAGATGCCCCCAACACCTTCGCCGCATCGTTGGCCGCGGTCGTACCTGAGAAAGACTGCCCAGGTATTGAAGCTCTCTTGGCCCAAGCCGCATCAATCTCCGTACCCAACATCTCCGGATCTGACGTCCCCCGTGATAATACTGACACAGGAGCCTCCTCTTGAGGCTGCGAGGCTTCCACAGTTATGTTAGACCTTAACGTGGATGTCGATCTAGCGTCTCGGGACCGTGATGCCGTGGCATTCCTGGGGACCGGGGCAGAGCCTTCTGATAGCTCAACAGCCACGTCCCCAGGGCCTCGTGGTCTAGTGGCGTTGACCTCACTCTGGGCCTCCAGGTATCGGGTGAATGTGGAAAATCCCAGAGCCCTGTAGTCGAAGCTAGGATCGAGACGCTGCAGCGTCTCGTGCAACCTACTCCCTGTGACCCTTCCCTGATCGTCCATGGTCACCTTGACAGCCCTCACAAGCAGGCTCTCTCTTTTGGTCTCGGTGGGGATCGTAGTACCTTCCGGCGAGCGTTCGTGCTGATCAAGAAAGAAGTACCTGTCACAGGACGTGACTAGGGTACGCGAGACTGCAGCCGACCGGCCGGCCCCTATGACTGTCTTACCCGCCGCCCGCAGTTTGCTCACCAATGGCACGAAGTCTGTATCCGAAGATACTATGACGAACGTATCCACCGGCGATAGATACATGAGTTCAATGGCATCTATGGCCAAGCGTATATCGCTGGAGTTCTTACCTGAGACGGAATGGAAAAGGTGTATCGGTTCGATGCCGAGCTCCAATAGTCGGTCTCGCTGCTGTCTCTGGTCACGTTTGCCAGCGGCGGCCGACCAATCGGCGTACGCCCTTCTGATTGTAATACGTCCTATATCTGAGACCTGGTCAAAAAGCCACCTGATGGAACCCAGTCCCACGTTCTCGAAGTCTATTAAGACTGCGACTTGCCCATCTCTCGTTCTGTCACCATTCATTCCTAATCATCCTTCCGACGCTAGAGTTTTGAGCATCCTGTGCCGCGTCCATATTGTGATTGTGTCACGTCGCAGGTATCCGATGTACCCTCGCCCACATCTCGATAGGATGAGACCTGTGAGAGATACCCCCGCATACCCGGCAAGGAAGTACGCAGTTCTAATCATCGATTCACACACAACGCTCTAGTGTTCACCCAAAACTCAACCTAACTTGTCGGGCGCGACCCTGCGATCAGACCATCGCGCCCAAGCGCTCACCACCAAGCACGTGGAGGTGAAGGTGTTCGACTGCCTGTCCGGAGTCATCACCCTGGTTAACGGTGAGACGGTACCCGCTCTTAGCTATACCTTCGCGCACCGCCATCTGCACTGCGATCTGGAACATGGCGCTAACCATGCCGTGGAGATCATTCGTCAGGCTTTCAAGATACGTGAAATGATCATTCGGGATCACCAGCAAGTGGACCGGAGCTTTGGGCTCTATATCCCGTATCACAAAACAATCTGCATCGCGGTACAGGACTTCGCTGGGAATTCCACACGCTGAAATCTTGCAAAATATACAATCCTGGGCCACTCTCGGTCCCTTCCTCTCAACCGCTAGGCGGGATGCTGGAGCAACTCTATTCTGGCCCCACCTGGTGCCTTCATGAAGGCGATGCGAAGTCCACCCGGCTGGTCAGATGGTCCCTCCAAGAGATGGGCGCCCAATCCCGCGAGTCGAGGGATCTCGGCGTCGACATCGTCGACTTTAATCCCAAAGTGCTCCAGCCCCCAATGAGCGCTGGCATCCGAGTCGCCCATCCGCTCGTCGGTCCGAGCACCCGAGATATTGATGATTGATCCATCGGTAGTCTGACACCGGAGAAATCGGTCTCCTGTCGGCCGAACAAAATCTCTCTCAATTTTAAAGCCGAAGGCCCTCACATACCAGTCCGCCACCGCTGCGGGGTCAACTGCCTTCAAGTGTACATGGTCGAATTCGTAAGCCATTCAAGTCCTCCAATACGGGCATCTGTCATTCACACACAATTTCCGTTCCATCACGAAGGCTAGGGCATCAATGTCCAAGTGTCAAGAACGCGGATGCTTCTGCACAAGTGCCAGGGAGTGTACGTGGCACGGCATACTGCCAACTAGTGAAAGAGCCTCTGTGTTATGGGAGAGGGCTGAGAGCAAATGTTCCTCAGGGTTTCGGTTTCCGTTTGTTTGTACAGAACACTGAGCAGATGATACCGATGCCGCCTATATATCCAACTGTGTCGAGACCAGTGGGTTTCATATGTGGATTAGACGTAAAGGTTGGTCAGTCGTCCCTCTTTGAGACGACCCTCCAAGTGTTCATTAATCTTATCGAGAAGTTCGAAGTCCTGCATGTAAGATACGAAGGTCATTGCTGTGCCATGACGCCCCATCCTAGCAGTGCGTCCGACCCGATGGACATACTCTTCGAGGTTATCCGGCATGTCGTAGTTGATTACGTGGGACACTGCGGGTATATCTAGGCCCCTCGCCGCGACGTTGGTCGCTACTAGTAGCCTCAAATCCCTCTGGCGGAACCGTGTCATCACCTTATCTCGACGCACCTGCGCCATATCACTATGAATACCCCGCGCATCGTAGTTCTTCCTAACAAGATGGTCGACAAGCTTGTCAACACCGACCTTGGTACGCCGGAAAATCAGTGCCTGTTGGATTAGCCCGGGCTCATCCAATAGGCCTTCAATTGCCCTCTTTCGATCCTGTGCAGCTACTTCGAAGTACACTTGTTCCACCTCTTCGACGGGTGCTGAGTCCTCACCCACGCGAACCCACTCTGGGTTTTGCAAATAGCGATTGGCAAGTCGACGAATCTGAAATGGCATCGTCGCTGAGAAGAGGAGTGTCTGACGTGAACGAGGAGTTGTTCTAAGAATTCGCGCGATGTCCTCGGCAAAACCTATGTCAAGCATTTGGTCAGCTTCATCTAGAACCGCAGCCCTGATGTTACCCAGATCGAGCGTGCGACGCGACATGTGGTCCATCAGACGACCCGGAGTCGCCACTACGATGTGCACCCCATCGTTCAATGCGTCAAGTTGTCGGCGCATCTGCTGACCACCGAATATTGCAGCGACCCTGATGCCTCGGTGCCGCCCAAGACAGGTCAACTCGCCAGCCACCTGCATTGCAAGCTCACGAGTCGGCACCAACACAAGTGCCTGAATTTCACGAGAAGTGGGATCCGACATTTCAACTAGAGGGATACCGAAGGCTGATGTCTTCCCAGTGCCTGTCTGGGCCTGTCCCACGACATCGCGTCCCTCACGAAGGAAACGGATCACGGCATCCTGGATTGGTGTCGGGGCAGTATACCCCATCTCCGCAAGGGCGCGGTCAACCCCCGAGGAAACTTCGATGCCTCCAAAAAGGCCAGTCCCAGTCCAGTCTGGATCAAGATTAACGCCATTACGAGACCAATTAGTCTGTGTGCCTTGATCACTATTGAACTGGGGAGTACCGTTGCGATCACGGTTGTACTGGGTCCCGGAATTGCCGCCTCGGTCGTTCTCCGACCCCGTAGCACCACCACGACGACGCCTTGGTCCAGTCCTGCCACCACGGCCGCGCTGAGATCCAGTGTTACCGTCTGGCCTATACCGGGATCCGACGCCTCGATTGCGCTGTGATCCGGCATCGCCGTCACGGAAGCCCTCGGGTCGACGGCGCCGACCCCTACTGGAGGATGGCTTGCGCGAAGGGTTAGACGGACGTTGGGAGTTGGAGGCCTCGGTTCGCTGCGTAGGTTCCGGTTGTGTCTCGCGCCTCTTAGGAGAGGACCCGGTCACCGTATCATCAGAAACTATTTGCTGCGAGGCAGCCTCGCGTTCTGGCTTACGAACTAACTTAGTGAGTTTATGACGGACTGAGCGAAAAATGCGGACATACTCCGGTCGAGAAGATTATCGGGTGACATAGCAACCATGGGTTCAGTACCTGATAGCGAGCGCGCCGGGAAGGCGGGCCGAGAATGGCAGTGGGTGGATATTCAACCTGATCATCAGTCTAGCATGGACGGTATGGTCGCGTCAAAGGGACTCTCTACCTGATCTGTCAAAGAGGATTGTCGTTACTCAGGGAAATGGTCCTCGCAAAACAGCACCTTCTGTGTCATCAACTTGACATGACTCGCCGATTCGCCGCACCGACTGACTGAGTCGCTCAACAGATCACTCACATAATCGCACCCGGCCTCTGCACTGATTGTTACGAACTGGGACGATTGCTCCAGTGGATAGGCATCAAGACCCTCTTCCTCCACCTGTCTCTCGTTGCGTTGATGTTGCGCACAGAGGTGGATTTCGGTTGTGGAGTCTATTGACACGCGAGTGGCTGGTCTTTCGCACGTAGCGAAGGAATCGGAGATGTCGTCGGTATCCATACCTTCAAAGAGGACGTCCTCGGGATCGGGCATCCACTCACACTTGTGCTCGGAGGTGCCTTTCTCCAAAGGCTCCCCCCAGGGCTTCGAATCTACGCAGTATTCACACATCTCTCTCCCCTTGAGACTCAGCCTACCACAAGTTGGCACAAGAGCGGCATGGCCTCCCTAGATATCTAAGAATTTGCGTACCCTGCCAATCATGCGACATTTTACGAGAAATCCCTGTAGGCCCTTAGGCACGTCGTAGACTCATAGAGGAAGACGCCCCGCGAATCCCGAGTCTACATCGTGCCAGAACTCGATCCCGGACTCGCCTTCACGCCAACACAGATATACCTTGCGCCCGTCCCTGACGTGAGGGAAGTCCACCAGTCCGGGCTCGACACCCTTGAGGAGAATGCCTCGTTCGTGGATATCTAAAACACCGGCATCGATCTCAGCGGATACCTCTTGGAGTGCATCTTGCAATCGTTGTAGTTGCCCATGAGAACTGCCGTGGCCATTAGCGCCAACTTTACTGGAGATTGCCCTCATAGCAATGCGGAGTTGCCTTGCCTTGGCCCTCGGCCCCGCAAGCGCATTAAAGATATCCACTAGCCAGGGCACCAGTTCTCGGGCGTCATCCAGCGTGAATTCGCGTTCTATCATGTGATCACCGGGCTGGTGGAACGTTGAGAGTCCATCTCGGCACGTAGTACCACAGGAATAGGAGCTTCAAATATCAACATCTTCGCCAGTCTCACATTAACCAATAAAATTAACTATGGGAGAATTAAAAGTGTGCTTGACAATCTGCCATTCCCCGGCACTTCGTCAAGCTGAGGATAAGATCGGCCGAGGATATCTGCACATAGTTGTACAACAATCTCCAACATTAATGTTAACCTGAGTCATGTGAAGGGATATCAGGCCAGATTCCTTGTGGAGCATCACGGTACGAGATATCTAATTGACTGGCCTTTGGACTACGTGTTACCGTTGGAATCCTTATAAGCCGTTACCCCACATGCACTGAAGAAGATTCACGGTGACTTCGGTGCTATAGAGAACGGGTCATGGTGGAATTCCGATCCGGGACAGGTCTGTGAACTCGTCCCAGCGAAGCCAGCCCGAATCAGGTAAGGCTGGACCATCAATCCGGTTATTACTTCGGCTGGTTTCGGCAACACCGGGACAGTATAAGATGGTACCACTAGGTGCCTGTTAGTGCCACAATATCCCGTCCCTGATCAGGGACGGGATTCTTATTTGGAATCGCTGCACGCACTGAATGGATCGAGTAGTGATGCTAACCATTTCCTGCGCTTAGCGCTAGATTAGGGCGTTGCGCACGCCGGATAATGAAGGATTGTTACTCTCCTATATCCATTTTCATCTTGAGGAATTGAAACGATTGACAGTCCATAGAAACTCTCTTAGCGTAATGTCCAGAGGATCCTAGTCAAGTTGCCTATACTGAAATTGCCGACAGTCTAGGAAGATGATGGTGTTTTTAACTAGGTTACCCTTTCTTTATTCCTAGTCGCTATAGTTCCTAGTTCCTTTGAAGAGGAGATCAGTAGATGGCCACTGAGATTAAAAGAACCAAACACTCTAACTACGAGCCGCAGTCGATCGAAATGAAGTGGCAGGACCGCTGGGCGACCGATAAGACGTTCCGTACGCCCGACGACGACTCACGACCCAAATGGTACGAGCTTACGATGTACCCGTACCCTTCTGGCGACCTTCACATCGGTCACTGGTACGTTCTGTCGGGCGCGGACATCCACGCACGTCTCAAGCGTATGCAGGGGTTCAACGTACTACATCCGATGGGATTCGACGCCTTCGGCCTCAATGCTGAGAACGCTGCCATCGAACGAGGCATCCACCCTTATACGTGGACGATGGAGAACATGGCCAAAATGCGAGATCAACTCCGTTCCATCGGACCTATGTACGACTGGGACCGCGAAGTCGTCACCTGCACCCCTGACTACTACCGATGGAATCAGTGGATCTTCCTGCAGTTCTACCGTAGTGGATTGGCTTACCGCGGATTCGCCCCGGTCAACTGGTGCCCATCTTGCAAGACGGTCCTCGCTAACGAACAGGTCATCGACGGCCTGTGCGAGCGGAGCGATACACCAGTCATCCAGCGAGACATGAACCAGTGGTTCTTTCGAATAACTAAATACGCAGACGAACTTCTCGACCAATCTAAGATAGACTGGCCGGACAAGATCAACACAATGCAGGCCAACTGGATCGGTCGTAGTGAGGGTGTCGATATCGAGTTCGACATCTCCGAATATGGGCTCGATCAGGCGTATATAAGGACCTTCACAACCCGTATTGACACCATATTCGGCGTAACCTTCGTAGTCCTGGCGCCCGAACATCCCCTTGTGGATGCCCTCACTACCGCCGAGCACCGGGATGAGATGGCGACATACGTCGAGCAGGCTCGGCACCAGACCGACATCGAGCGGCTGTCCACCGAAAAGAAAAAAACCGGCGTGCTAACCGGCTCCTTCTGCATAAACAAGATAAACGGCGAGCAGATCCCTATCCTAGTGGCTGATTATGTGCTGGCGTCCTACGGCACCGGTGTCGTCATGGGGGTGCCCGCTCACGATCAGCGCGACTTTGAGTTCGCCACCGAGTACGACCTGCCCGTAAAGGTCGTGATTTCGCCGCCGGACTGGGACGGCGACTCCCTTTCCGCAGCCTACACAGACGCGGGTGTCCAGGTCTCTTCCGGCAAATTTGACGGCCTATCTAGCAGAGAGGCCAAGGGGAAAATCGCCGACCATATCGAGAAGGAGGGCTGGGGTAACCGTTCTGTCAACTATAGGATCCGGGATTGGCTCGTTTCCAGGCAGCGCTACTGGGGCACTCCCATACCTATCATCTACTGCGATGAGTGCGGCACCGTGCCTGTCCCTGAGAATGATCTGCCCGTACTATTACCCGAGGATGCCGAGTTCCTACCAACCGGCGACTCCCCACTCGCCCTCCACCAGGGCTTCTTGAACGTGCTGTGTCCCAATTGCGGCCGGCCGTCGAAGCGAGAGACCGATACGATGGATACCTTCGTGGATTCGTCATGGTACTTCTTACGCTACACGAGCCCCAACCACTCAGACGCGCCCTTCAACCCCGAAGTGGCGAAGAAGTGGGTGCCAGTCGATCAGTACACCGGCGGCGTCGAACACGCCGTCATGCACCTGCTCTACGCTAGATTCTTTGTCAAGGCCCTCAGGGATCTGGGTCTAGTGTCGTTCGACGAGCCTTTCATGAGGCTCTTCAACCAGGGAACCATCATCTTCGGTCACCACAAGATGAGCAAGTCCAGGGGCAACGTCGTAGCCCCGGATGATTTTGTAAAACGCGTAGGAGCCGACGCCATGCGCTGCTATCTAATGTTCCTGGGCCCGTGGGACCAGGGCGGCGAATGGAACGACTCGGGACTGAACGGGATGTTTCGGTGGATGAACCGCGTCTGGGATCTGGTGCACCGAGACCCCTCTGACTTGAAAGACGCTACCGTCGACAAGCTATCGGTCCGAGAACTGACGAGGTTGATCCACCAGATTGTCCGCAAGGTGTCCGACGACTTGGAGAGATTCAAGTACAACACGGCCATCGCGGCCCTGATGGAGTACACGAATTCGATGGCTCGGACATGGGAACGGGAGGATATCGGCTCTGAGACTTGGGAACAGGCCATCGAGACGCTCTTGTTGCTCATGGCCCCATTGGCCCCCCATATCACCGAAGAGTTGTGGGAGCGCACCGGCCACTCTGGTAGCATCCACAACAATTCGCTCCCCAAGTGGAATCCTGAACTGGCCGCAGAGGACGAAATTACGCTGGTGGTGCAGGTCAACGGCCGACTACGCGACCGCATCCAGGTACCAGCATCTATCGAAGAAGATGTAGCGAAGCAGATGGCCATAGACTCTGACAAGGTCAAGATCCACACCGATGGGAAGACCACCGTCAAGATCATCTATGTGTCGGGCCGTCTGGTAAACATCGTCGTACGTTAATGCGAAGTAAGAACGACAGTGACGACATTGTGAAAAACAACAAGAGGTGCGACCGATATGTCCAGTCGAACCTTTCCGCTCATCGATCACCCTATCCTGTAAGAACTAGAGTCAGACCGCAAGAGTTCGGTTGAGTAGTCACCACAACTACTTCAGATAGAGGAGCGTGGCCGCAGCCTCACAGACATGCTGATCAGTGTGACAAAACCGTCAGTCGCTGACGATGATAAGCCGGTAGTCTTTCTGTCAGCCCGTCATCCCGGCTCAGATATCACCGGATTTACGAGGTTGCTCCATCTGACTCTGACGCTTCTTTCCAAAGAACCCTGATTACGACCATCTGCGGAAGACTCTGTTGATATTGGTGATGCGAGTGGTGCAGCCCAACCTTCAACACCACTATAGAAGCGGTACCGGGAGTGCGACATCCCGTAGAAGGTGCTGGTCTGGGCAACATCGGCCCTGAGAGCACGATTTATGTGATAGAAGGCAACGCCGCGCTGTTCAAAAACATTTGGCATATAATACTCTTGGCCTAACATTACAGGCACGCGAGCCCTCCTCAAACATGCCACCAATAGGACAAAACATGAAATTCAAGATAACGGTTCTGCCAGGCGACGGCGTAGGCCCTGAGGTCATAACCGAGGCGATCAAGGTCATGGCCGCAGCAGGGGCCCGCCATGGTCAAGAGTTCGACTTGAGCTACGGGAAGATCGGCGGCATCGCGATCGACGAATTCGGCACTGCGCTACCCGACGAGACGGCGGAGATGTTCGACGGGGCAGACGCCATTTTGTTCGGTGCGGTAGGCGGGCCCAAATGGGATGACACTCGGGCCGCGGTCCGACCCGAGGACGCCATCCTCGCCATGCGCAAGAACCTAGACGCCTTCGCCAATTTGCGCCCGGTAAAGGTTTACTCTTCATTGATAAACTCCAGCCCCGTCAAACCGCACCTGCTTAAGGGCGTGGATATCATGGTCGTACGAGAGTTGACCTCCGGACTCTATTTCGGACGCCCGAAGAAGGTATGGGACACTTCACGTGGCCGCCGCGGCGTAGACACATTAAAATACACCGAAAGAGAGATAGTGCGTATACTCCGCGTTGGCTTCGAGCTAGCCCAAAGTCGACGCAAGTTGCTCACATCAATGGACAAAGCCAACGTCTTGGCTTCAGGCCGGCTATGGCGCGAGATAGCCACAGAGATGGCCGAAGAGTATTCGGACGTGGAATTGGAGCACATCTACGCAGACAACCTGGCGATGCAGATCATACGCGACCCACAGCATTACGATGTCATCGTCGGCGAGAACACCTTCGGCGACATCATCTCCGACGAGGCCGCGGTGCTGGTAGGCTCCTTGGGTATGTTGCCCAGTGCCAGTCTGGCGGGCACGCCAAAACGCGGTGCTGTCGGGGGAGGCATCGTCCCTGCACTGTACGAGCCAATCCACGGCTCAGCTCCAGACATTGTTGGAAAGGGCATCGCCAACCCTATAGGCACCATCCTGAGCATGTCGATGATGCTACGCCACTCCTTGGGTCTGGACGATGCCGCCGACGCCGTCGAACGCTCCGTGGAGGGCACCCTGGCCGAGGGTTACCGCACTCCGGATATAGTCACCGATGGAGGCAACGTCGTGGATACTCGCACGATGGGAGATGTCATCGCAGGGGGCGTGTAAGCCGACGCCTCGCTCAGATCACGCTGAGCGCATACAAAGGATCTGGTGACGTGCGATCAGGATTGATGTTTATAGAGATGCGTCACCCCAGTCCGAATGCTTTGTTCGGGCCGCCCAGCGTGATATGGCACTAGGCCGCTCTGCTTAGCCCAATGATAATATCCCACTCCGACTTTGTCATGGGGTGAATTGAGACGCGCGGCCTCTTAAACAGCGAGCAATTCTCCAGTCCAGGCGTGGCTTTTATCTGGGCCAGTGTCACCGGATTGGCCAACTCCTTCTCGCCCTTAATGTCCACCATGAACCAGATCGGCTTCTCAGGGGTGCTCTTTGGGTCGGGGTGTTCCGAATACGGGTCCCACGCTGTGTCATCCGGGTAACCTTCCCGCACCACTACCGCAGTCCCCACCACTGCGATGGGCTTGGCGTTCGAATGATAGAACAGCACCCCGTCGCCGACCTTGACATCGTCGCGCAAGAAGTTGCGCGCCTGGTAATTCCGGACCCCGTCCCACTCGGCCATCTGTGCCTCCTCGGCCATAAGGTCCGAGAAGGAGTAGGCGGTCGGCTCCGACTTGAA
Organism: uncultured Dehalococcoidia bacterium; assembly: GCA_964384845.1. GTDB lineage: Bacteria > Chloroflexota > Dehalococcoidia > Lucifugimonadales > CAJWER01 > CAJWER01. The sequence continues at coordinate 14,276 of CAYLLU010000021.1, read as the reverse complement.
CAGCCAGTACCTTCGTTCTGCCATGGGAACACCCTCCATACTTAAGATAGCTTGCACTTTCACACCCAGTTTATCACCGCTGACCCACAACGTATTGACCGGCGAGTCCACTGGGAATACGATGACAGTTCACCATGGAGATTACAGAGCACACAAAGAGGATCGGGAGTAGATACATTTAATCTCTGTGCCCTCTGAGGTAAGAATCTCTTCGTAATGACAGGAGAGTGCAATGCCGAAGGATTTGCCGAAGCATGCGCGGGCAGTGGTCATAGGTGGTGGCATCGTCGGATATAGTGTTGCGTACCACCTAACTCTACTCGGTTGGAGCGATGTCGTTCTCCTAGAACAGTTCACGATGGCCGCTGGGACCACTGGACACGGGGCAGGTCTAGTCACACAGTTACGCCACACCCGTGCTCTCACCGACCTATCCCGCTACGCGGTTGATCTCTATGCCCGTCTAGAGGCTGAGACGGGCCAGCCTACGGGGTTCAAGCAGACCGGCAGTATCACAGTAGCACGCACCCGCGGCCGTGCGGATGAGATCGAGCGGACGATCTCCATGGCCAAGGGCTTCGGCGTGGAGATTCATAATATCAGTTCCCAGGAGGCCAGCGAACTTTGGCCCCTCATGAATACCAACGACGTCGTCGGCGCTATGTACGTTCCTAAGGACGGTCAGACTACCCCGGACGCCACTACCATGGCCATGGGGATCGCGGCGACCCGGCGAGGTGCAATCATCCTTGACAACGTTGCCGTCACCGGAATCCAGCATAAAGGCGGGGCAGTCGCTGAGGTGAACACTACGAAAGGCGACATTGAGTGCGAGATCGTCGTGAACTGCGCCGGGATGTGGGCCCGCGAGATCGGACTGATGGCCGGCGTGGCGATACCTCTTCACGCTGCCGAGCACGCATATCTGGTCACACGACCAATGGATGGCGTCTCCCCTGGCATGCCTTCCCTTCGTGACCCTGACGGCTACATCTACTTTCGGCGCGACATCGAAGACCAAGGCGGTATGCTGATGGGAGGCTTCGAGCCAATAGCCCAACCCTGGGGTATGGGTGGTATCCCCGATCACTTCGCGTTCGGACGCATTGACGCAAACATGGATCGATACGGCGTGTTCGTTGAAAACGCCGTACAGCGGGCACCATCTATGGCCGATGTCGATGTCCTGCGCTGGGTCGTCGGACCGGAGAGTTTTACCCCCGATAATCGGTACATTATGGGAGAGGCGCCGGAAATGCGGAATTTCTATGTGGCCGCGGGGCTCAATTCCAGTGGCATCGCTGGCGCGGCCGGGGTCGGTAAGGCCGTCGCGGAATGGGTCGTTGAGGGGCATCCGCAGATGGACTTGTCGGAGGTGGACATCAGTCGCTTCCACGGATTCGAGAACGGTGCAAGCTTTCTCTACGACCGCACAGTGGAGGGACTCGGCCTGCTCTATGCCATGCACTGGCCGAAACGACAGCCCGAGACCGCCCGCCTGACACGCCAGTCCCCACTCCACGATCGCCTGGCCGCCGTGGGCGCGACCTTCGGAGATCTACGCGGTTGGGAACGACCGAATTGGTACGCACCAAAAGGTATCGAGCCTCGATATGAATACTCTTACCACCGGCAAAACTGGTTCTCATATTCCGCCGAGGAGCACCGGGCGGTTCGAGAGACGGCCGGTATATTCGACCAGACATCCTTTGCCAAGTTCCTACTCCAAGGTCCCGATGCCGAGTCGGTCATGCAACAAATCTGTGCAAACGATGTCGGAGTCGAGCCCGACCACGTTGTTTACACCACCATGCTCAACGAACGCGGCGGCATCGAGGCCGATCTCACCGTGACACGGATGGCCTCCGACCAATACATGATCGTCACTGGCTGCGGTGTGGCCAGGCGGAACTTCACCTGGGTTCAGAGGAACATTCCCGATAATGGCCAAGTCTACCTCACCGATGTGTCGTCGGCCTACGCCACCCTCGGTGTCATGGGCCCGAACGCCAGATCTATTTTGGCCAACCTTACCGATGCTGATCTCTCTAACAAAGCGTTCCCCTTCCTCGCGTCCAAGAAGATAACGATCGCATATGCGCCGGTCCGTGCCACCCGCATCACTTATGTGGGTGAGTTGGGCTGGGAACTATATGTACCCACCGAGTTCGTCGCCGGGGTCTACGACGCCATCGTCGAAGCTGGGCACGCACATGAACTCCGCCACACGGGGTACCATGCCATGGACTCGCTGCGTATCGAGAAGGCTTATCGCTCCTGGGGCCACGATATGGTCGACATGGACACGCCTCTGGAGGCAGGATTGCGATTCACAGTTGCTTTCAACAAGGAGAGTGATTTCATCGGCAAGGACGCTCTACTTAGACAACTCGATAAGGGCCTGGAAAGGCGCCTGGCCGTATTCGTGCTCGAGGACCCCGAACCGATACTCTTGGGCGACGAACCCATCTACCGTAACGGCGTGTTGGCAGGAGTCGTCACCTCCGGCGAATACGGCCACACGATTGGTAAAGCCATCGGGCTAGGCTACGTCGAGAACGAAGACGGGGTGACACCCGCCTATATCCGCTCCGGAGCGTACGAGATCGAAATCGCTACTGAACGCTATCCCGCAAAGGTCCGTATGACGCCGCCCTACGACCCAAAGGGCCTGCGGGTCCACATGTAGACAATCGGCATGATCGACTCGTTCCACAACGTCTATTCATCTGGCAGAAGTGATGCACTTCATGATAATGAAGTCAGAATATCAGAACATGGCCAAATCGCATCGCCTAAACGGGCCACTTGGAACGCAAATCCAGACGGCGCCTGAGGTTCCCGGCCACCTCTAAGAGCGAGAACCAGTGTTTAGACAGGGGAGTCGAACAAAATGATGCTGGTGCTCTTGATAATAACGTAAACTCGCTGGCCGATCTTGATTTGCAGGTTTTTGAGTGCATTTAGCGTGATTTCTACAATTAGAGTTGCCCCTATGTCTACAGATACAAAGACACGAGGTGCAGAGATCCTGACGTCTTGCACCGTCGCTTCGAGGATGTTTTGTGCGCTAATGTTGGCAGGCGGCTCCAAGGACAACAGAATGTCGTTAGCCTTGAGAGAGAAGGTCACTGTTGTACCCGGAAGGTGGCCAGAGGCGGGGGCAGTGAGTTGTGTGTCACCAACGAGAATGATAGTCGAGTTCATGTCGTCTTCGAAGGTGGCGATTTCAGCCTCGATCAGATTTTCGAGCGTCGCATAATCTGCGATAGTCGTGACATTGGGGTGTAAAAGCACTTGAGATGGCCTGCCTTGAACTACCAATTCACCATCTCTAAGAACGAGGACGTTGTGAGCCAACGCCATGACTTCTGACATGGAGTGGGAGACGTAGACCATCGGTATTTGGAGATCATTCCAAATACGAGCCAGGTATCGGATTATAGGACCCTTGAAGGCTACATCTAGGGAGGCCAAGGGCTCATCAAGCAGCAGTAATCTTGGTGATGTAGCTATCGCTCTAGCGAGAGCTACCCGCTGCTTTTCTCCACCGGAGAGGCTATTTGCATCCCGCTCCAACAGATTTGAGAGCTGGAATAATCCGATCAGTTGGTCCAACTCGATGGTGCGTCGGTCCGTAGGGGTAAGCCGGTGACCATAGCGTATGTTGTCCTCGACGCTCATGTGGGGGAATAGGGCGGAGTCCTGGAATACGTAGCCGAAGCGCCTTTTCTCAGGTCGTATGTTCTCGTGGAGTTGCGACGAGTAGATGGTCTCCCCGAACGCCTCTATGTAGCCACTATCTGGGACGATAAGGCCGGCGATACTATCAAGCAGCGTCGACTTACCACTACCGGACGGACCAAACACAGCTGTAATCCCCTGCTCCAAGACCGCCGCGCAGGATAGAGTGAAGCCTCCGTACCTTTTGGTTATATCTAATCTGAGCGTATCGTTGGTCGTCATCTGTACCTGCCCTTCCAATTGGCCCTGGCTACAAGCCAGTTGTGGACCAATAGGGTCGCCAGTGCCAGAGCTATGGAGACACCCACTAACTTAAGGGCAGTGGCGTCGTCACGAAGTTGAACGTTGGAGTAAATGGCAAGAGCAAGCGTCTGGGTGCGGCCAGGGATGTTGCCAGCTACGGTGATGGTCGCACCGAACTCACTAAGAGCACGTACGAAGCCGAGTAGGACGCCTGCAAGAATTCCACGATAAGCAAGAGGAATGGTCACAGTGAAAGCTGTACGCCACGGCCCCGCACCAAGGCTACGGGCTGACATTTCTAGGCGCTCATCGACCTCTGATATTGCCGCCATCATGGTCCTTGCGATAAGTGGAAAAGAGACTATGGCCGATGCAAGGACCGCCGCAAACCATGTGAACACTATCTCTGCGCCAAATAATAGCTGTGTGATCTCACCAACCGGTCCTTCTCGGCCCAGAATAAGTAGGAGGATGAAGCCAATGACAACCGGTGGCACAGCCAGTGGGAGGGACACCAGGGCGTCAATGATCAGGGAGCCCCTCACTCGCTTTTTTACAACGAGCCAGCTTACTGCCAGGGCAAGCGGCAGGTTAATCACGGTAGCTCCAGCCGCAATCTTGAGAGTGAATACGATCAGGGACAGATCCACGTTAGCCTCATGGTGGGGGTTGTGTCCTCTCTCCACAAGAAGGAAAAATGAAGGAATAACTATTTCTTGAGATACACTCTCACATTTATGGCATAGTTGCTCCAGTCATTTGTACACTCCTCTAGCGTCTCATATTTTTATCCGTTCATTCGACACAGACTTACAGTGAGTGAGCGACATCGTCCTATTGTGCAGGTTGAAATCCCAGGCTACGGAAGATCTTACTTGCGTGAGGACCTGTCAAAAACTCCAGGAAAAGCGTAGCTCCTCGCTTGTTCGGGGCATCGTGGAGCAACGCAACGGGATAGATCACCGGCGAGTAACTTTCAATGGGTACGATATCTAGAATATCTACTTCGTCAGATAGTTGTGCGTCGGTCTCGTACACGAGTGCGGCATCGACGTTCCCGGATTCGACGTATGCAAGGGTGGCTCGGACATCCGGGCCAAAGACCAGCTTTTTCTCTATTTGTTCCCACAGACCTAAGTTGATTAGTGCCTCCCTGGAATAGGCCCCCGCCGGCGCGAGGGCAGGCGCGGCGATAGCAATTTTGGACAGGTCTGGGCCAGTCAAGTCTTGCAAGGATTTGAGTCGATCGACACCTTGCGGAATGACTGTCACGAGCTTGGTGGTGAGCAAATCGACTGGCTCTGATAGGACAAGGTTTCTCTCTACTAAAAATTGTACGGGAAATTCTCCTGCCGCGATAATCAAATCCACTGGCGCACCGCTCACCACCTGTTGAGCGAGGGTCTGCGAACCACCGAATGAGAAGGTCACCACGTTGCCAGATACAGCCTCGAAATCAGCTCCTATCTCTTCTAATGCGTCCGCGAGGGAGGCCGCCGCAAACACGAGAATCTCTTGCCTCTCCGTGTCTGAGGAAGAGCACGCTGGTACTATGACGGCGAGGGCGACGAGAGATGGGATGACCCACGATATGGGCCACCTAACACTGGACCATCGAGTGGCCAATGGGACAAGTGAGGTTTTGCAAATATAATTTCTCAGTAACACCCTCAGGCTCCCAGCAGAGGGGATGTTCCCCTCCAGACACCTCTCATCAGCGGTCCAACAGGACTATAATTTCATATGCTTCGTAGGCTTCCAGTACTCCCCTCCAAGACGACCTACCTAGTTGGCCATTATGGGGGCTATCTGAGATAGTGGCAATGCGACTCAATTTTGTAGTGCGGTCACGTTGACACGGTTGTGAGACGTGAATAGAATGCCTTTGCCGGCCGTTGACGATTTTATGGGTCCATTTGCGACTGGCGACGACACCGGAACTACAAGCGAACCATAACAAGGAGGCCCCGAATGAGAGCAGTTGTATACAAAAAGCCGTTTGAAGTGGCTGTGGAGTCTGTTCCAGACCCGACGATTCAGCATCCCAACGACGCCATAGTAAAGATCACGTCAAGTTGCATTTGCGGATCTGATCTGCACATGTATGAAGGCCGCACTGCCGCTACCCCTGGAATTGTGTTTGGACACGAGAATATGGGCATCATCCAGGAGATCGGTCCAGGGGTCAAAGACCGAAAAGTCGGTGACCGAGTCGTAATGCCCTTTAATGTGGCCTGTGGATTCTGTAAAAACTGTCTCGGTGGCTTCACCGGATTCTGCACGACGGTGAATCCGGGGTTCGCTGGAGGTGCCTACGGCTATGTGGCGATGGGCCCTTGGGTGGGTGGCCAAGCTGAGTACCTGCAGGTGCCGTTCGCCGATTTCAATTGTCTCCCCCTGCCCACAGGTACGGAGCACGTGGCCGATTTCGCACTGTTGGCTGATATATTCTGCACCGGTTACCACGGTGCGGAGCTTGCCGGAGTGAAGCCAGGCGAGAGTGTGGCGGTGTTCGGCGCGGGCCCAGTGGGACTGATGGCTGCGTACAGTTGTCTGCTGCGGGGCGCTGCCGAAGTTTATGTAGTCGATCATGTCAAGGAGAGGCTCGACAAGGCAATGTCCATAGGAGCAACCCCAATAAACTACGATGACAGCGACCCGGTGGCCCAGATCAAAGAGATGCGTGGAGGAGAGGGCACGGACAAGGGCATCGATGCGGTAGGATATCAGGCCACAAAGGCGGGTTCTTCGGCCTCTGGAGGAGAGCAAGATGAGGTCCCGAACATCGTACTCAACCAACTCATCGATGCGGTGAACCCCACAGGTGCACTGGGCATTCCCGGCCTCTATGTTCCGTCGGACCCGGGTGGTGTGGACTCTAACGCAAAAAAGGGTGCGCTTTCCATCAACTTTGGTAAATTGTTCGAGAAGGGTATCAGCCTGGGTACCGGACAGTGCAACGTCAAGCAGTACAACGCACACCTGCGAGACTTGATTATCTCGGGCAAGGCGAAGCCCAGTTTCGTGGTCTCCAACGAGGTATCACTGGACGATGCTCCGGACGCCTATAGTAAGTTCGACAAGCGGGTCGAAGGCTACACAAAGGTAATCCTGCATCCCTAGACACCCAAGGACGGTGTGCAGAAGGGCTGAGTCCCTTGTTACATCTTGATCCGCCGGAGATTACACCGTGCCAGATGACGGAGTAAATGCAGTAATAAGCCTGATGGGCACGATTGTCGGGTCTGAGGGCGGCACTCTGGAACTAATCGAGGCGTCTGGCAGTAAGCTTAGAGTTCGGTACAAGAAGGGCACAAATGAGGAGTGCCCGGAGTGTGTGCCAAGTCACGAGATGGTCCAGCAAATGATGGTGGCGTCTCTAAAGATGCATGCTCCGAACATCAGCGTGCTGGAGTTGATCTAAGAACTCTGACGACATCCTCAACCTCTTGAATTAGAGATGATGAGCTTGCCATGGGCGATAGATCTGGCCACCTATGATCGTGCGAACGTGGCTGAGTTTGGTGTTTGCCTCGAGCGAGATAGGCTTTTGCCAGGACATCCCGCCAATGTTCAACGAGCGCGTCAGACGATCTGTGAGAGTGAATCGGCCCTCGTCTAGCCTGAGTATCGCAGCGTCCCCTATCGCTCCCACGGCAAGTGTGCCGTAGCCATCATTGAGTCCCATAATTCGTGCCGCTGACACGGTACTGCGCTCAATAACATCGTACAGGCTCATGCCCAGGTGCATGAATTTGGACAGAGTGGTTATGAGGTCGTAGACAGGGCCATCGACGTTGAAGATGTGGAGGTCGGTGCTTATGTTGTCGGGAACGAACCCGGCGGCGAGGGCTCTCTCAGCGGTGTCAAATGAGAAGCCACCCATGCCGTGGCCGATGTCAAACAGCACGCCACGAGCCCGTGCTTCCAGGATGCCAGGCAGGACACCCTCCAGATTGACGATGCGGTCCCCGATACCATGGAATGCGTGAGTCACCACGTCGCCCGGCCTCAT
>CAYLLU010000021.1:1999-6264 GCA_964384845.1 uncultured Dehalococcoidia bacterium | reverse complement strand
ACCGAAGTGCGACATCACGAAGCCGTCGATGGAAGCAGCGACTTCAATGGCGCGCTTCAGGCTCTCTATGGTGTTTTCGCCGGACTGTAACTTGCCTAGGCGAACCTTGATACCTCGTATAACATCGCGGTTTTGCCGCGACACCATGATGGCTTTGTCCACCTCCACCCAACGAAGGTCTTCGAGTTCGCCAACGTGGGATTCGGAGATCATACCCGCGGAAGAAATATTGAGGAGCGCGAAGGTGCGGGTCACGGCCTGGTCAATAACGTAGTGGCGGAAACCGGCGAATGTACGTGCACCTGACGAGCCGGCGTCGAGAATGGTCGTGACTCCCTTAGCTACGTTGACTGGATCGGGCAGGATGCCGTAGGCGGATGAGCCCCAGTATGCGTGGACATGGAGGTCAATGAGGCCGGGCGTCACGATTAGTCCCGTGGCGTCGACGATTTCTATGGCAGAATCAGAGGGCATACTGTTGGCGACAGTTGCTACTTTACCATTAGAGAATGCGATATCGCTTTGGGCGTGGAACTTTTGTGATGGGTCTACTATGGTGCCGTTCTTGATCAGCAGGTCGTACTTTGGTGTGCTCAATGGTTCTCCTTTGTTTCCCCACACCCAGCTCTAGCAGACTGCCGGAGGGCCTTTGGGGCAATTGGACCCACCACTTCGCAAAAGAAATATACATGTGATAGACATCTTCACACACCTGAAGAATGGGCACTTTGACCAGGCCCTCGCCAAATGAACAGTCCCTTCGGACTCACCGTAATAAAGATGCCTAGAGAAGATCCAGGTATTTTAGGCCTGATCCAGTGTTGAGCAGTAAAATCTTGTCGTCTCGCGATAGAGTGCCTTCGAGCAGTAGTTGGGCTGCGGCTGCGGCTGTGGCCGCTCCCTCCGGACACATCAGGATGCCCTCCAGGGGCGGGACGCGCTGTGTCCACTCCTTTATGGTCTCGTCGGAAAGGGCAATCGCACCTCCCTTACTTTCATGCAGTACACGCAGGATGAGGTAATCGCCGATGGCCGCAGGAACTCGCAGTCCCGCCGCGAAGGTGTGGGCATTTTCCCAAGGATCGGCAAATTCGTCACCACGGTGGAACGCCCTGACAATTGGAGCGCAGTGTTCAGCCTGAACCGCAAACATCCTGGGCCGCTGAGGCCCGATCCAACCGAGCCGCTCCATCTCGTCGAAGGCCTTCCAAAAACCAACAATCCCAGTACCGCCTCCAGTGGGATAGATAATGGCATCGGGCAAGGTCCAGTCCATCTGTTCGGCCAACTCGTAGCCCATGGTCTTCTTCCCCTCGACGCGATACGGCTCCTTTAGGGTCGAAACGTCGAAGAGGTCTTCGCTCTCCGCAGCCTGGTTAGAGAGCTTGCCGGCATCGGAGATGAGGCCATCGACTAGGATCAAACGCGCACCGTTATACTCGACCTCTTTGCGATTGGCTTCTGGGGCGTCCTGTGGCATAAACACGTTCGCCTGCATGCCAGCGGAAGCAGCGTAAGCAGCCATTGCGCCACCCGCATTACCCGCCGAAGGCATCGTAAGGTAGGTCAGGCCCAACTCTTTCGCCTTCGAGACGGCGGCAGAAAGACCTCGGGCCTTGAATGACGCTGTTGGGTTGGTCCCCTCATCCTTGACGTAGAGGTTACTGGCACCGATGTCTGAGCCCAACTTTGGAGTCTTGAGTAGAGGAGTGAACCCCTCTCCAAGGCTCACGATGTTGGTGGGGTCCCGGATGGGCATCATCTCGAAGTAGCGCCACATGTTTGCAGGACGGTCTCTTAGCAAATTGCGATCAAAGCCGGTAGCCGCGGCATCCATATCATATCTGGGATAGAGTACTTTGCCACAGGACGAGCAAGTGCGATGAGGTTCATCTGCAGAGAAGTTTTCACTACAGTAGGTGCATTCTAGGTTTGTAAGATAGCTTTTCATGTTTCGGTTGATCATTCCTTTAGTCCTCTTCCTCCAGTGGTCCTCTTCCTCCAGAAAAAACAGGGAGTATTTTGCTGTGAGTGACATCCTCACACACCTAGGAAAGGAGCTCCTATCCTCTCTGCACACACCGCGACCAGCCCTATCCCACTGGGTTCCCTTCTGAGGACATCTGGTTGTATGTCCATGTTACGCGGTCTCGGATGGGTGGGGAATAGGACTACTCCCTCCAGGCAAAGGAGGCCGCACCTCTATCCCATTGCAAACGAGAAGAGTTTCGCTGATTTGACGTAGAATTTCAGGCGGATGATTTTGCCTCGAAGATGCTCTAAGGATGTGCGTCCGCGCCAGGTAACCCTGTGTCTGACAGAGTCAGTATCGAGCACAGCGCAGTCTATCATACGCATGTCCTCGTGCTGAATTCCGTCGTCATCCAAAACAGCCACTGCTACGGATCCACCCTGTGCATCGGCGTTAATTGTAAACTGTCCTCCCTCGCAAAGTATCGGCTTCGTTAACATCGTGCCAACTTGGTTGCCTGCGTAGGGCGAGGGTTGGTTTAGGACCTGGTTAAGGTCGCAAATTTCATCTATATAGCACCGCCATCTAAGAACAACTGTCGGTTGCAGTTCAGTTTCAGCGGATTCATCGCGTCTCCTATCGGTTCAAGACGAGATACATCGAAAGCCCCTGCGACTGTACCAGGCGTTGCATAACCAAGACTGCGGTCTATAATTGTTCACAACACGCGCCGAGTCTGCGCACATTGTAGAGGAGACGGATGCATACGCCAATTGAGCAGCACTATGTTGATGCACACCCGAAGTGCGCGGAACTTTATGCGACTTCGAAAGACTTATTTCCCAATGGGGTGACCCACGACGCCAGAAACCTGAAGCCGTTTCCGTACTTCGTGTCCCACGCCCAAGGGGCCCGTAAGTGGGATGTGGACGGTCACGAGATCATAGATTACAAGGGTGGCCACGGGGCCCTGATTCTCGGGCACAACCACCCTGACATTGTCGCCGCGGTCACCAAGCAGATGGCCATGGGTACCCATTATGCGGCGTCCACTGAGTTAGAGATCGAATGGGGGAATCGGGTCCTAGAGATGATCCCGTGCTCAGAGAAGGTGCGCTTTCACAGCTCCGGCACCGAGGCAACACTGATGGCGCTCCGGATGGCACGTTCATATACCGGCAAGTCCCGTATCGTCAAATTCGACGACCACTTCCACGGGTGGCATGACTATTTGCTGGCGCGAGGAAAAGGCGGTGTGCCCGAGGAGGTCAAAGGTACCGTTACTTCGCTTCCTATCAACGATATCTCCGTCGTTGAGAAAACGCTCCGTACCGGTGACGTGGCGGCGGTGATTCTGGAGCCGACCGGGGCTCATATGGGCCAGTGGCCAGTGCGTCCCAGCTTCCTGAATGACCTTCGAGAGATCACCTTAAAGTACGATGTCGTACTAATCTTCGATGAAGTCGTGACAGGGTTTAGGACATCGAAGGGTGGCGCACAGGGCTACTTCGGTGTCACGCCAGACATGTGTACACTGGCCAAAATCTTGGGCGGAGGCCTGCCAGGTGGAGCAGTGACCGGCAAGGCCGAGATCATCGATATGATTCAACTTAGGGATGACGTCGAGTTCAATGCCACTAGGCGCGTCGGTCACAACGGCACATTTAACGCTAATCCACTATCCGCGGCTGCCGGGTCAAAAGCACTAGAATTGGTGGCTACCCAGCCTATCAACAATCGGGCTACCGCGGCGTCTGACCGCCTCAAAGCGGGCCTGAACGACGTTTTGACGAGACTTGAGATCCCCGGATGCGCGGCAGGTGTCGGGTCCTGTATTTTCCTGAGGTTGGGTGTGGACCACGAGTGCGACCGAGAGGTCTGCCTGCTGTCGGACGCGGACCAGCACACTGTGGAAGATAGCGCTCGCAATCATCAGTTGGAACTTGCGATGTACTACAACGGCGCTGATGGAGGCCCAAGATTCATCGTCAGTTCAGTGCATACAGATCAAGACATCGACGAGACGATTGAGGCAGCCGAGCAATCTCTAATTGCAGTGCGAGGACTTGGACTGGTATAAGGGCGATCCTGGGATTTGAGAACTAGGGGATAGGGTAAGAATGGACTGAGACTTCAAATTGGACGTCCGGTCATAGATTTGAACCAATACTTGGCGTCCAGAACCTGGCCCTTCGGGTGGTGTTAAACTAAAGCACCGATCGTTGTATGAGTAGCGCTCCGATTGCCGCCATCACGACGCCGCCCGCGATGAGGATCGGCCCGAAGATGAAGC
>CAYLLU010000021.1:0-1989 GCA_964384845.1 uncultured Dehalococcoidia bacterium | reverse complement strand
GCTGGCTTACTCGACCTGTATACCTTGACCCTTTAGTTACGCCGATCATGGCGCTTGCAGCCAGAAGAACCATGATTGGGTAGTCGACCTGACCTCGAGCAACATGGCCTATCCAGCCTGTTGTACCCATGAGCGCACCCATGAACATGTTGGTGCCAGAAGCGATTCTGGGATCAACCCCGAGAATCCTAATTAGAGCCGGTATCCTCAGGCTACCAAGGATCAGTCCGACAGCCCCACCGATCAATCCAATGGTTAGACCAATAATCGATGAGATTGCCATGCGCCTTGTCTTGGGCAGTCCGGTTGGTTCAACTACAGCGTCCGCAAATGCAGAGCCCGTCCCCCCCGGGACAACCTCGCGCCGGGCCCTAGCAACAAGTTCTAATCCCTGCCACAGGACCAGGACACCGATCACGAAGATCAGCAGGTCTTCGGGGGCCAGATACGCGTAGAAGCCACCCAGGAAGGCGCCTGCAAAGCTAGGAAACCCCATGCCAATGACCAAGCGTAGATCTACGCGTCCTCCACGATAGTGGCTAATCGCACCGATTATGGAACTGGCACCACTAACGATAATGTTGGTGCCGGCTGCTACTGGGGCAGGCACCCCCATGAGCAAGAGCGTTGGAAGGCGTATGGTGCCCAGGGCCAGGCCCACGAATCCTCCGAGGATCCCAATGGCAAAGGAAGCTGCTGTAAGAATGCCAGCCTTCCAGAGAAGGATGTCAGAGGGCAAACCCAGATCGTCAAATGTCATTGCATTAGTGTACAGAGTAGTCATTCACCATGGTAGATCAGGCCAACCCACTCTTACTCCAAAGCCTAGTCCGCTGATTCAGATATGGCGATCTCGAGTTCATCCCTCCACTCCTATGTGTCGATACTATTGATCGAGTCTGAGTAAGAGGTCACGGTGACACCATAAATGCTAGCATGGATCTCTTCCATACCTTCGAAAGATCAGGCTAAGTCCAAGACATGGCGCAATTGATCTCGTCGACTATAGACACCTATTTGAAGATCGGCCTTGGCCAAAATTTGTACGCGGATGTTAATTGGTTTAAAAAGTTGATGCCGTCGAGATCGTTCGTAATCAGATTATGGGTGCACTAGGTGCCCTTGAACGTAACCCCGAGAGACTGGGCCAAATCATTAACTTTAGAGACGTTTCCCAGTCCGTCCTTGTAGTCCCCATTAGTGGCGCTCCCACCTTGACGTGTATCCTGCATACGACTCGGGTGCACTTGTCGATGCATGCCACAAATAGAGACCAGTGAATACGGCACAACCACCGCATGATTTCAGTGAAGATGTTCCGCAACGACCCAGCAAAACCGCACGACAGAGTTAACCATCGGTTATATTATAAAGAAATGGTGCTGCAGGCCTGACACTTTCAAGAGGTGGTCAGTTGTGAGGACTCTAAAGACGGCACTGCAAACAACAATGATCGCGTTTACGGTGGCCACCGCAACATATGCGTACCGGACCGGGCAGCCTGAAGGGCGGCTCCTGAATGTACCATACGACTTTCGCCCACCGACGATGGAGAGGCTGCGCCGCCGGTTTTGGAACAACGATGAACCACGTGTGTTCACGCCTACCATATTTGGGGTGGGCTGGTCTGTGAACTTCTGTGCACTGATACAGCGAATGCGCAGTGATCGATCTCCAAAAGACGGAACGGCCGGGAACTAAACGTCGCATTGCCCGGTGGTGTAGTGGCAACACAAAGGACTTTGAATCCTTTGACCCAGGTTCGAATCCTGGCCGGGCAGCCAAGCCATGCATCGCATTAACAAGGGGCTCCGGGTAATTACCCGGAGCCCCTTGTTATGACCTAGAAGTGTGGTTTGCCGCCGTTTCTCAAAGGTCGCATCTTTTTCAATGGGGTGAAATAAGATGAACTTGAATCTAAATAGATCGGACGGCTATTCCCAGTCGAAAAACACGCTCATCCACCCCGTCGTCCCGGTGGCGATCATA